>CADBSN010000104.1 GCA_902797255.1 uncultured Bacteroidales bacterium
ATCAGACGACCAGGACTTCTGGCAGGTGAAGAATGTGCCACAGGGCACGATGAGCGAGGTGTTCTACTACTCATCATACACAGAGCAGATGCGTCGTTGCTTCGTATATCTGCCTAACGAGTACTATACCAACCCAACCAAGAAGTTCCCAGTTCTGTATCTGCAGCACGGTATGGGTGAGAACGAGTACAGCTGGCCATATCAGGGTCACACAGCCCAAATCATGGACAACCTCATCGCAGAGAAGAAAGCCGTTCCTTGCATCGTCGTGATGGACAACGGTCTGAGCGCTCGCAATCCTGATGCTCCTCAGGGCGGTTTCGGCGGCTTTGGCGGTGGTCAGCGTCCACAAGGCGCTCCACAGGGTGCTCCTCAGGGCGGTCAGCGTCCACAGGGTCAGCGTCCACAGGGTGGTTTCGGCGGCTGTGGTGGCTTTGCTGAAGACTTCAAGCAGGTGCTCTTCAACGATATCATGCCAATGATTGAGAAGAATTACCGTGTGGTTGCCGATCCAGAGCATCGTGCATACGCAGGTCTCTCTATGGGTGGTATGCAGGCACGTGAGGTGACTCTTGCTAACCCAGGCAAGTTCGCTTATGTAGGTTCATTCAGTAGCGGTGCTTGGAGTGTTGACCAGGTGAAGAATTCAGAAGGATTTGCTAAGAAGACCAAACTCCTCTTCATGAGTGGTGGTGGTAAGGAAAACATGGGTTGTGTTGAGGCTGCTAAGAACATCCGTGAGCAGTGCGGCATGAACGCTGTTGGTTACGAATCACCAGGCACAGCACACGAGTTCCATACTTGGCGTCGCAGTCTGTATCAGTTCGCACAGTTGCTTTTCAAATAAAAAGCGTTGGAAATAATTAAAAAAGGTGCTGAAAGCAATGCTTTCGGCACTTTTTGTATTGATTTTTTGTTTTTTACCTTCATTTTTCACTTTTCATCCATTAAACGATTACCCTATAAAACTTTTTTCTTAATTTTGCAGCGTAACTACCTAAAGTAAAAACATTATTAACTACTAAAGAATTAAAATCATGAAAAAAACAATCCTTTCAATCTTGATGCTGGCAGCTGTTTCGGCATCTGTATCGGCTCAGCAACCTCAAGGTAATCAAGGTCAGCGAACAGGCCAGGCTCAGCGTGGAAATGCGGGTCAGCAGCGTAACAACACAGTTCCGTCGTATGCGGATGCTGTTGAGGACTTCAAACCAAACGTTACGAACCAACCCGGACGCCAGTATCCGATGGTGAACTCACAGGGTGCCGTGCGTGTACAACTCCGTGCACCAGGTGCTACTTCAGTTCAGTTGGATCTGGGCAGACGCTACGAGATGGTCAAGGACGACCGTGGTGTGTGGACTGGTACTTCAGCACCTCAGGATGTGGGCTTCCACTACTATCAGCTGATTGTCGATGGTACAGCGATGCCCGACCCAGGAACAGTCTCGTTCTTCGGAGCCGGTCGTTGGGGTAGTGGTATTGAGATTCCATCCAACGATATGGACTTCTGGCAAGTGAAGAATGTGCCTCAGGGTAGGGTCGTGGAGCAATACTATTGGTCAAAGGCTACTGAGAGCATGCGCCACTGCTATGTCTATCTGCCCAACGAATATGATAAGAATCCCAACAAGAAGTATCCTGTATTGTATTTGCAGCATGGTAATGCAGAGAACGAATACGGATGGTCGGTTCAGGGGCATGCAGGTCAGATTATGGACAACTTGATTGCAGAGAAAAAGGCAGTTCCGTTTATCATCGTGATGGATTATGGTCAGGGTCAGAACATCCATCTGAAGGGTCAGTATGCACAACAGCAGCCACAGCCACAGCAGCAACCTCAGCAGGGACAGCAAGGACAGCGAGCACGTGGAGGTGGCAGTAATGATGCCTTCTCAGTTGTGCTGATGACCGATATCATCCCGATGGTGGAGAAAGAGTATCGTGTTTATACAGACGCTCAGCATCGTGGTATGGCTGGTTTGTCGATGGGTGGCGGTCAGACACGCCGTATCACACTTGCCAATCCTACGAAGTTTGCTTATGTGGGAATGTTCAGCGGTGGTACCATCAGTGTGGAGGATGTGAATGGTGCACAAGGGTTCAAGCAGACCAACAAACTTGTGTTTATGAGTAGCGGAAGCAAAGAGAATCCTCGTGTGATGGAAGCAGCAGAGAATCTCAAGAAGAACGGGATGAACGCAGTAGGATATGTGTCTGAGGGTACAGCTCACGAGTGGCACACTTGGCGTCGTAGTCTTTATCAGTTCGCACAGTTGATTTTCAAATAAACAACGTTGGAAACATGTAATGAAGTGCTGAAAGTAAATGCTTTCGGCACTTTTTGTGTTGATTTCTTGTTTTTTCCCATCATTTTTCACTTTTCATCCTTTATACGATGAACCTATAAAACTTTTTTCTTAATTTTGCAACGATATGGGACGTGCACGAGAAATATATAAGGTGACGATCGTTGGTAGCATCGGCAATGTGGTGTTACTGACATTCAAGTTTATCGCTGGCATCGTGGGCCACAGTTCGGCGATGGTGGCCGATGCTGTGCATTCGCTGTCGGACTTCCTGACGGACATCGTGGTACTGGTGTTCGTGCATGTGAGTTCGAAGCCGCAGGATGAGTCGCACGACTATGGGCACGGTAAGTTCGAGACGATTGCCTCGTTCCTTATCGGTCTGGCACTGATTGCAGCTGCCACTGGCATTATGTTCTCTGGTGGTGTGAAACTGATTGACTGGCTGCATGGTGAACAAATCGAAGCTCCCGATATGTTGGCTCTTTGGGCTGCCTTGATTTCGATTGTGGTGAAGGAGCTGCTCTACCAATACACGATCAAACGCGCCAAGACGCTGAATTCGCAGGCCATGATGGCCAATGCATGGCATCATAGGAGTGATGCACTCTCGTCCATAGCATCCGCAGTTGGTATCGGTGGTGCCATTTTGTTGGGCGACCGTTGGACTATCCTCGACCCAATCGCCTCGATGTTGGTGGGTCTGATGCTGGTGAAGGTTGCTATTGTGTTGCTGAAGACCAGCATGAGCGAACTGACCGACTCTTCTTTGCCTGAAGAGACAGAACGTGAGATTGAGCGTATTATCATGGAATTCCCTGATGTGACAGAGCCACATAACTTGCGCACACGCCGTATCGGTAACAAGATTGCCATTGAGACTCACATCCGCATGGATGGTAACATCTCACTACATGAGTCGCACGAACGGGCTACGGCTATCGAACGTAAACTGAAGCAGAGGTTCGGAGGGAAGACTCATGTCACTATTCACGTAGAACCGAAGAAGAATGTCTAAAGTCTATAAAAACCTGTTCATTGATTTTGATGACACGTTGTACGACACCCACGGCAACGCGGTTATCGCCCTCACAGAAGTCTATGAGGCCTTTCATCTGGAATGTTATTTTGATCATCCCAAGATGTTCTACGATGCCTATTGGCAGGCTAATATCGACCTTTGGAGTCAGTATGCGAAGGGTGAGATTACGAGAGAGTATCTGATTGTGGAACGTTTCCGTCGCCCCTTGAGTGTGGGACGTGGACTCGATGTGACGGTCGATCTCTGTCTGCGTATCAGCGATGCCTTTTTAGATAGATGTGCCGACAAACCCGGGGTGGTGGATGGTGCTCACGAACTGATGGACTACCTCAAGGAGAGGGGCTACAGGATGCACATGACGAGCAACGGATTTCATGAGGTGCAATACAAGAAACTCAATGCCTGCGGACTGAAGGATTATTTCACGACCGTCATCCTGAGTGAGGATGCGGGTGCTAACAAACCTTCGCAGCAGTTCTTTGATTATGCGTTCAAGATTTCGGGAGCCACCCCTGATAACACCTTGATGATTGGCGATAACTTCGATACTGATATCATGGGAGCCAAACGGGCAGGTATGGATGTGCTTTATTTCAACTGTTTCCCTGAATATCCAGCTCCTCAACCTGTCGATTTCGAAGTTTCTTCCTTGCGCGACATTATAAAAATATTGTAACATCGCCCTTCGGGCTGAAAAACCGTATCTCCCTAAAATAATAAATTATGGATGCTAGATGGAATTTAGGACAAACAGGTGAGGAACTGGCTGGTGATTATCTGATGAAACATGGGTACCGTATTCTTCATCGCAACTGGAACTTACACAAAGGGTGTGAGTTGGACATTGTGGCTATGAAGGACAATGAGCTACATTTCATAGAGGTGAAGACTCGCCATAGTGTATCAGACTTGATGGAAAGTCCTATTCAAGCCATCACAGACCAGAAGCTGCATAATCTTGTACGTGCTATTTATCGGTATCAGAATATGTATATTCTGGATATGGATATGCATATCGATGCTATTGGAGTCATCTATAAATCTGAACAAGACTACAGCATAGAATTTCACTCTGATATTGCCTTCATGCCGTTCAGTCCTAATGGTAGCGTGTATGGTTATGGGAGGAAAAAGAGGAAGGGGTATAAGTAAAAACAGACCCCCTTTGGGAAATGTAAAAATTAAAAAATGTAATAATGAAAAGTGAGATAAAGTTGAAAATTGAAAGTCAGTTTAATAAGTGAAAAGTGAAGAGTGAAAAATGAAAAATGGCGTTGCCACTGTCTAGAGCCTTGAGTTAAGAGTCTAGGGCCGAGAGTTTATGGGCGCTGGGATTGTATCAGTTGCCCATTTTTTATGATGAGGGTGCGATACCATTGGGTGTAGGGGAGTTCTTCTGTGAGGGGATAATGGTGTAGAAGATGACAATCCTCGAACTCAACTACATGGTTGGTGTAGCTTTTCTCGTCGATAATAACAGTATTGGCAGCAATCCGCATGGGCTTTATTTCTTCTTCTTTATTCTCCGGCTTGGCCCGATAGAGTTAGGTGTGCGAACGGCTGGGGCGGTACGGATGTCGGGTGAATTCCCGTCGATTGACAACTTGCGTAGTTCGTCTGGATTGATACGGGGTAGGTTGTGTCTCCTCTCAATGACCTTAGGCAGCGAATCGGTTGGGATGGTATCGGATGAAAGGGTGTCAACTGCTGTAGTGTCGGACGAGTAGGCTTGCGAAGTGGTGTGGAATCGGTAGAGTGCGATGTTGCGTACGAATCCGAGGCTTCGCATCTTGTTGTCCTTGCCTTGAAGCATGAAGAAGACGTAGAGGTAGTCGATTTCCTGACTGTTGTCGGGACTCAGGTTCATGTCGTAGTGGCTGGGATAGGTGGATGTCCTCACTGTGCTGATGACTTTCCCATTCTTGAAGTGAATAGACAGGCCGGCGATAAGTTGATCGTCACGGTTATTCTGGTCTTCACGAATGAAATCGAAATCGACCTTCATGCTGAAGTGGTCGTTCAGATGGAACGAGGTATCTGTTTTGATCGTGAAGGTCTCTTTGTTGAGGTAGGGGTTGTCGCGTAGCAGGATGACTCGCTGACCAGACCAGATGTCGGCTGTGTCGCCTCCGAGTGTGAAGGATGCACGGATCTCGTCGCTTCCGCTTTCGAGTTGCAGGTTGGCCTCGTATTCTTCCAGGCGTAGCTTCACATGGTCGTAGATGTCTTTGATTTCTTCGGTGTGACGATTGTAGTAGATGAGTGAGGAGTCGAATTGCTCTTCTGTAATCTCATATTTATCGAACACGGCATCGATATAGATGCGTGACTTGTAACGTTCTTCGAATGGGAGGTTTGACGCCATGTATTGAGCGATGTGGTAGTCGTAGAGGACGTTTTCCATCTCACGTTTAGACAAGAGATCATCGGGCTTCTGTTCACATGAGAGCAATATAAAGAGGAAGGCGAACAGACCCCCTATAACTCCCCCGAATGGGAGGATTCTTGATGATGATACTTGTCTTTGCATGAACGTCTTAAACGGTTAACGGTTATCGTCTGATATCTCTTCTTTCTCTTTTTCTTCTTTCTTCGTGGCAAGGCACTTGCTGAGTGTCTTCCGGTAGAAGAGGATAAGGATGACTACACCTACGCTGATGCTGGAGTCGGCGAAGTTGAAGACGGGGCTGAAGAATACACAATGTTCGTAGGCATTGGGGATGAACGGTATGTCGTTGAGCCAAGCCCATCCAGGCATGTTCCATTCGATGAGTGGGAAGTAGAACATATCGACCACACGGCCTTCGAGCACATCGCCATAGCCTTCGCCCCAAGGGACAAGTCGTGCTACATCGATGTGGGTCGACTGGGTGAAAATCTCCCCATAGAATATGCAGTCGAAGATGTTGCCGAGTGCTCCTGCAATAATCATCGACAGACAGACGATAAAGCCTGTCTTAAAGCCGCGTCGAGTGAGCCGCAGGATGTACCACACGAGGAATCCGACGGTGATGATGCGGAACAGGGTGAGGATGATTTTGCTGCCAAACGACATACCAAATGCCATTCCGTTGTTCTCAACGAATGCTATCTGGAACCAACTGGTGATGGGGATATGTTCGCCTAACATCATGTTGGTTTTCACCTCGACCTTGATGATTTGGTCGATGATGAGTACCAACAGGATGATGGCAATGCTGAGTATGACTTGCTTCTTGTTCACACCTTCTCCACTTTAATATGTGCTTTGAATTCGTCAAAGTCGAACAGCTCACCATCATTATCTGTAATGTCGATGCTGTTGGCGAGTACTTGTGAAGCGATGTTCTGCTTGAAACTGTCGAGCACAGAGCATACCTCTGGTGTGCTTGATATCTGAACTTGGATGCGGTCGGTGATTTCGAAGCCCTGTGACTTACGCAGGTTTTGAATCTGCTTGATGAGTTTACGGGCATTTCCTTCGACTTTCAGTTCAGGTGTGATGATGATATCAAGTGCTACGGTTACTGTGCCTTCGTTAGCTACACTCCATCCAGGGATGTCCTGAGACATGATGTCTACATCAGCCATTTCGATAAGGGCGTCTTCGCCTGCTGCGTTGAGGGTTACCTGCCCGTTGGTCTCGAGTTCTGCTATCTGTGCTTGAGACATGTTGGTGACAGCATCGGCTACAGCCTTCATCATCTTACCGAATTTCTTACCCATCACACGGAAATTACATTTCACGCTCTTTACCAACTTGGCGCCGTCCATGAGTTGCAATTCCTTCACGTTTACCTCTTTGGTGATGATGTCCTTCATGCGTTCGATACGTCCGCTGAACAATGGGTCGGTATCGGGGATGGCAATTGCCTGAAGTGCCTGAATTACAGGTATCTTGACCTTCTTACGGATGGAAAGACCCATAGAGGTTACGTCCATTGCGGCCTGCATAGCTTCGTTGAGTTCCTCATCGATATATTCTGCATTATAGGTTGGGAACTTTGCGAGGTGTACGCTTACTGAGCTATCCTTGCCTGTTGTTGCGTTGAGGTCAAGGAACAGCTGGTCTGCATAGAATGGGGCTATTGGTGCGATGAGTCGGCTTAGGGTGTCAAGACAGGTATAGAGTGTTTGATAAGCGCTGAGTTTGTCGGCTGTCATCTCTCCTGCCCAGAAACGTGCTTTGTTGAGACGGATGTACCAGTTGCTGAGGAAATCAATCACAAATCGCTGGATGAGTCGTCCTGCGGGTGTTGGATCGAAGTCGTCGAGGTAGGTCTGTACGTTTTTCACAAGGTCGTTGAGCTCGCTGAGTAACCAGCGGTCGAAGTCAGGACGATCCTTGTAATCGATGTCTGCTTCTTTGTATTCAAATCCATCTACGTTGGCATACATGGCGAAGAAGGCATAAGCCTGCTGCAGCTTGATGAAGAACGAACTGGTTACTTCTTTCACTCCCTCTGGATCGAATGAGAGGTTGTCCCAAGGGGATGAGTTGGTAATCATGTACCAACGTACAGCATCTGCTCCATAGGTGCCGATACACTCGAACGGATTGATGACGTTACCCAGACGCTTTGACATTTTGATGCCGTTCTTGTCGAGCACAAGTCCATTTGAGATAACTGTCTTAAAGGCTACAGAATCGAATGCCATTGTGCCGATTGCATGAAGGGTGAAGAACCATCCACGTGTTTGGTCAACTCCTTCTGCGATGAAGTCTGCAGGGAATGCTTTGCCTTCGTCAATCAGTTCACGGTTCTCGAATGGATAGTGAACCTGTGCATAAGGCATAGCTCCAGAATCGAACCACACATCGATGAGGTCAAGTTCACGAGTCAGCACGTTACCGGCTTCGCTTACTAATTTGATATCATCTACGTATGGACGATGGAGGTCTATATTATCGTAGTTCGCCTGACTCATGTCACCAGGAACGAAGCCTTTTTCCTTTAATGGATTTGAGGCCATAACACCAGCTGCTACAGCCTTTTCGATTTCGTTGTAGAGTTCCTCAACCGAACCGATACAGATTTCCTCGCGTGTGTCGCGATTGCGCCAGATAGGAAGTGGTGTGCCCCAATAGCGCGAGCGAGAAAGGTTCCAGTCGTTGAGATTCTCGAGCCACTTGCCGAAACGTCCTGTACCTGTTGACTCTGGTTTCCACTTAATGGTTTGATTGAGTTCGAACATGCGGTCTTTCTTGGCCGTAGATTTAATGAACCATGAATCGAGAGGGTAGTAGAGTACAGGTTTGTCCGTACGCCAGCAATGAGGATAGTTGTGTACATGCTTCTCAATCTTGAAAGCAGTACCTTCTTCCTTCATCTCCAGACACAATACGACGTTGAGGTCCATGTCTTTGTTGGCAGCCTTCTCATCATATTTGCCGTCTTTGTTGTATTTCGGATCGTAGGCGTTCTTCACGAAATCGCCAGAGTGCTTCCAATAACTGTCATTGACACAAGCGGTTACGAATGCTTCGTTCATGTCGTCCTTCTGGAAGTACTTACCTGTGAAATCTACCATCGGACGGGTATCGCCTGCCTTATCGATAATGAACAGGGATGGTATACCTGCGTCTTTAGCCACTTTAGCGTCGTCAGCACCAAAGGTAGGTGCAATATGCACGATACCTGTACCGTCTTCTGTGGTCACGTAGTCACCAGGAATCACACGGAATGCATCAGCACTCTTGTCAATCACCTTATTATCTTCTAATGCACAAGGTTTCACCCATGGGAAGAGTTGCTCGTAGTGGATACCTAGGAGATCTGTTCCTTTTCCTCGCCATAGAATTTCGAACTCTTTGCCTTCTTCTGCCTGAAAATATGCAGAGAGACGCGCTTCTGCCAATATATAGATGGCTTCCTCTCCACTATATGGGTTCTGACCCTTTACGGCTACATAGTCAATCTTAGGACCTACACAAAGGGCTGTGTTTGATGGGAGAGTCCAAGGAGTCGTTGTCCAAGCGAGGATATAGGTGGCTAGATTTTCCAGTCCTTCTAGTTTGTTTAGGACTTTGAACTGGGCAGTAACAGTAGTGTCCTTCACATCACGATAACAGCCTGGTTGGTTGAGCTCGTGGCTTGAAAGACCTGTTCCAGCTGCTGGTGAGTAGGGCTGAATGGTGTAGCCTTTATAGAGCAGACCTTTGTCGTAGAGGCGCTTGAGTAAGTACCACAAGGTCTCAATGTATTTGTTGTCGTAGGTGATGTAGGGGTGTTCGAGGTCAACCCAATAACCCATCTTATCGGTGAGTTCGGTCCACTCGTTGGTGTACATCATCACATTCTCACGGCATGCACGGTTGTAGTCGTCCACGCTGATCTTCTTGCCGATATCTTCCTTTGTGATGCCTAAACTCTTCTCTACACTCAGTTCTACAGGCAAGCCGTGGGTGTCCCATCCAGCTTTACGCTTCACTTGGAAGCCCTGCATGGTCTTATAGCGCAGAAAGGTGTCCTTGATGGTACGACCCATCACATGGTGAATACCAGGATGTCCGTTAGCAGAAGGGGGACCTTCGAAGAAAATGAATTCAGGATATCCTTCACGTTCTGATATACTCTTATGGAACACATCCTCTGTGTTCCATTTGCTTAATACTTCTTGGTTAACTTGTGATAAGTCGAGCTTAGCACGCTCTTTGAATTTGTTCATGTTTAATTTACAACAAAATGATTTTTCCTATTTTCTGTGTTTTGCCACAATAATGGCAGCGTACCAATCCCTTCAGTTTGTCGACCTCGAAGTAGGTCTTCATGGGTTCGTTGTTGGTGATGCATACAGGGTTGGCACATTTCACGAGGTTGGTAAGAGTGTCGGGCAGGACAATCTCGCGCTTCTCGACCACTTCATAATCTCGGATAACGGTGAGACGCATGTTGGGACATACTACAGCCAAACGACTGAGATCCTCGTCGGTAAAGAACTTGTCTGACACTTTTATCAAACCTTTCTTGCCCATTTTGCTACTTTCCAGGTTGTTACCGATGGTGACAGGCTCGTCACACTTCTCCAATTCCAACAGTTTGACAATGGTAAACAACTTATCAGTTGGTATGTGGTCAATCACGGAGCCGTTTTGTAGGGCTGCTACCAATAAATCCTTATTTTTCATTCTTAATGTCGTCTAAAGTAATACCTAATACATCACATATCAGTGCTTCACGTGCATATAGACCGTTCTGCGCTTGTTGGAAATAGTATGCGTGTTTTGATTCATCTACGTCTTGCTCTATCTCGTTCACGCGAGGTAGCGGGTGAAGAATTTTCATGTTCTCGCGACACTTACTCAACATATCAGCACGCAAAATATATGCATCTTTCACGCGTTCATACTCCATAAGGTCGCTGAAGCGTTCTTTCTGTACACGAGTCATGTAGAGAATGTCGGCATCAGCGATAGTATCTTCAGTGAAGTCCTGCTGCTCTATATATTTGATGTTGTTTGCTTTGCAATATTCTTTATATTCCTCAGGCATCTCCAGCTCCTTCGGTGCGATGAAGTGGAAGGTTGGGTTATAAGGACGCATGGACATCAGTAGTGAATGAACGGTACGTCCGTACTTCAGGTCGCCCACCATATAGATATTGAGGTTGTTCAATGTTCCCTGAGTTTTGTAGATGCTATAGAGGTCGAGCATCGTCTGGGATGGGTGTAGGTTACTTCCATCGCCTGCGTTTATGATTGGTATGTCCGTTACTTCGCTGGCATAGAGTGCAGCACCTTCTAATTTGTGGCGCATGACAATCGCGTCGGCATAATTGCTCACCATCTTGATGGTATCTTTCAGGGTTTCTCCTTTTGTCCCACTGGTAATTTTTGGATCCGCAAATCCAATCACACGTGCTCCCAAACGGTTGGCTGCCGTTTCGAATGACAGACGTGTACGGGTTGAAGGCTCAAAGAACAGGGTGGCAACTACTTTACCTTGCAGGATGGTGCGGTTTGGCTGGCGCTCAAATTCCTGAGCCATATCAAGCAGGTACTGAATCTTTTCTGTTGAATAATCTGCGATTGATACGATACTTCTGTTTTCCATTATCAGTCTCTCTTTTCTAAATTCGTGCAAAGTTACAAAAAAGTTGAAAGTTGAAAGTTGAAAGTTGAAAGTTTTTTCATTTTTCTAACAGCTAA
>CADBSN010000105.1 GCA_902797255.1 uncultured Bacteroidales bacterium
CTCTAGGGTATCTCTAGGGTATCTCATAGGTATCTCATTCCCTTACGGATAGAGGAAGGATAGAGGAAGGACTGAGGAACTACTGAGAAGTATATGAGGGATGCCTGAGAGAGACAAGAGGAAAGACTGAGAGATGCAAGGGAAGACATATCACAGAATTATTGAAACGTTTGTGCCTTTTCGGCGATACGGCTTTTCTCTACTGGCGATAAGCCTTGTTGCTGTTAGGGATTTATCTCAACTCCTAACTCCTAACTGTGTTTCAACTATCAACTTTTTCAACTGCCTATTGACTATAAACCATAAATTTTCAACTTTCTGCCCATTTTTCTTGGCAGGAATGTATTAATGTTGTATATTTGCAGCGTGTTATCTGATAATACAGACATATAATGCTCAATTGCACATCGAATTAGGACCTCGGAAGTAAGGAGCATATCTACAAGTATTGATGCTTGCATTTAGTGCAGGAATCCCATTGCTTGTAGAAGGTCGTCCTAAACCTGATGTGCGTATGGTGATACCCTGCGCTTTTCTTTATAGTAGTGCAGCAATGGAAAGAGGATTGTAACTTATTTAACAATAACTGATATGCAGACAACAAAATTATTTCTTATGCTGACAGCAGCCATTTTGGGCTTGTTGGTAAGTTCTTGTTCAGAAGAAGATGATGAAGATGTGCAAAAAGAAGCGAATTATGATCTCTCTTTAGAGATTAAAACTGATGGGACCACTTCGAATGGAAGTGTCTTCGCTGCTATTGATGACAAGAACTTTTATCTTGATTATGTGAAATACACGATTGAAAGCGGACATTTGGAGGTTTCTGGTTTTGACAACAAAAACTTGAAGGGTCATGTTACGATTCCTGCAACAATCACTTATAAAGGAACGGATTATAAAGTTCTTTCAATATGCGATAAAGCATTTTTCCGATGCTCTTATCAATTAACTTCCGTCATCATTGGTAATAATGTGACATCAATTGGGGAATATGCGTTTGATTTCTGCTACAAATTGGAAACTGTCATGATTGGTAATGGTGTGAAAACTATAGGAGATGGTGCATTCACGGAATGTACAAGCCTGAACTCTTTGACAATAGGTAACAGCGTTACGTCGATTGGTACTCATGCTTTCGCAGGTTGTTCTGCATTACCCGTAATTATCATTCCTAATAGTGTAACATCCATTGGATATCGTGCTTTCCTGAATTGCGCAGGAGCAAAAACTTTGGTCTTGGGAAAAAATGTCCAATCTATAGCCGCATATGCTTTCCAAAATTGTAAAGGATTGACTTCTGTGGAAATACCTGATGGTGTGACCGAAATCGAAGGTGTTTTCGCTTATTGTAAGGGCTTGAAATCTGTTAAGATACCCAATAGTGTGACAACTATAGGAGACTATGCTTTTGTTGGTTGTTCAGATTTGCAAGCGATTGATATACCGAATAGTGTAACTGTCGTTGGAGCATTGGCTTTCGCTGGTTGTAAAAGTTTGAAGTCTGTAGATATTCCAAATAGTGTTAATGAAGTTAGAAGTAGTGCTTTTTTAGGCTGTTCAGAACTGAAGTCTCTAAAAATTGGCGATCATGTAAAAGAAATCCAATATGGCGCATTTGCTCAGTGTGAAGGATTAGAATCCATTCATTGTAAAGCATCAACTCCTCCCAATGCACAAATTTCTGTATTTGCAGACGAGAATGATTTGGTTTACTCAAATGCAACTCTATATCTCCCTAAGGGTTCGCTTGAGGCATATCAATCAGCTGAGTGTTGGTCGAACTTTAATAATATCAAGGAAGAATAATAACTAAAATCAACAATCAATATGAAGACAACGAAATTATTTTTTATGCTGACTGCAGCCATTATGGGCTTGCTTGTAATCTCTTGTTCAGAAGAAGACGATGACGACATGAGCGTCATCCATTCTGTTGTTATCAATGATAATGGCAAAACATCAAATGGTACTGATTTTGAGGCGATTGATAGCGTAAGTTTCTATCTTGATCACATCAAGTACAGAACAATCACGGATAAGTATGTATCTGTCTACGGTTATGACAAAGCAAAATTTACAGGGACAGAAAAGATTGTTTCAGTCATTACTTATAAGGGTAAAACTTATTCTACCTATTTGATTAGTAATGAATCATTTAAGGATTGTAAAAAACTGACAGAATTAATTATTCCAGATAGTGTCAGATTCGTAAGTAGTAGTGCATATACAGGATGCTCAGAATTAGTTTCAATCAAAGTGTCTCCAACTAATCCATATTTGGACTCTCGAAACAACTGTAATGCTGTTATTGATACAAAGAAAAATGAACTTATGCTGGGATGTAAGACAACAGTCATTCCTAATGGTGTAACTTCGATTGGGTCAGGTGCATTTTCCTATTGTGATGGTTTAGTGTCTCTTGATATTCCAAGCAGCATAACATCAATAGGTAGTTTTGCATATTGTGGTTGTAATGGATTGACAACAATAGACATCCCAAATAGTGTCAAAACAATAGAAGCAAGCGCTTTCTCGAGTTGTCGAAATGTTACAACTATTACGATAGGAGAGAATGTAGAAACCATTGGGAATAAGGCTTTCGATACTTATTCGATTCCTAAATCTATTCATTGTAAGGCTACAACGCCTCCATTGTGTTATTCGGGTAATACCCCTGTCTGGGACACAGTATTTAATATGAACGCTTATTCTCATTCAACTTTATATGTCCCTAAGGGCACAAAGGAAGCCTACAAGAAATCATTGAATTTTTATCATAGTGAAACTGATTGGGGCAAATTCCAAAATATCGTAGAAGAATAGGATGTTTTTTGTTTCCCCTAAGGGCTGCATAGTTTTCCCTTAGGGGGAACATAGAAAAGACTGGGAGTTACTGGCTGAATCAACAATAAAGCAAAAAGGGAAGAACTGTCATTCGCATTAAAACTTCCTATTTATGTCCGTTCCATCATCTCAAAGAGAAATCTGCGGAATCTAGGGTTGACTCTTTGATTTTTGTTTGCTTTGTCCTATTTTTTCCATACTCCCACAGAAAACTTTCCATAGGGTGGTCTTTCAACTTCCTTTTAACTAGCTAAAATGCTAGGAGTTATGGTGTAAAATGTTTCTAAAGATTTCCATAGGAGATGTGATGAATGTTTAAGAAAAATGTTCTAACTTTGCAATGCGAGAAGTAAAACAATGTCTAACTACTAAAAAATGATCGAAAAATGAAAAGAATTATGCTAATTTCAGCGCTCGCAGCAATCTTAAGCATGCAGAGTGTGAATGGATGGGCACAAGAGTATCCAACCATGTTAGAAGGTAACCCAAAATGGATATGCCTTGCATCAGAAGTGGACGGACGTCAAACGTTCAAAACGTTTTACTTAGATGGTGACACTATCATCAATGGTTTGTCGTATCGTAACTTGTATTACGAATGGAACTATAAAGATGGGCAGTCAGTTTTAGGGCATCCTGTAAAAATCGCTGCCATACGCGAATACGAAGGAAAGGTACTTGCTGCAAAATCTTTCTACAAGGAGATGTACATGGACTTAGGCAATTACTATGAAGCTTTTGAGGAACTCGAGAATGAAGTTGTTGTGTACGACTGGAATATCCTAAGAGATGGGAAAGCCGTGAAAGTGTATCAGGATGGAAACGTCACAGAACGTGAATTTCTTGAGCGTACAACAATAGAAATGGCAGATGGCTCACAGCGTGCATTGTATAAGGTGTTCAATCACGACCCAGAAAACCTGAAAAAAGGCCAGCAAGCTTATGTAGAGATTATCGATCAAGTGGGATGCATAAACATGCCAAAGCAATTGCTACATTATCTATGGGAACCTAAGAACATCTCATATCCTACATCTTCATCTAACGCTATCGCTGGTTCTGTCATGAATTTCATCCAGAACGATGTAATTGTATATCAAGCTCCAAAGGGGAAATATGTGCAATATGACTTCCTGAAAGATTTATTACCAACAGGTATTAGTCTAACCACATCCCTTCCTAAAGGTAAGGAAGCTTTTTATAACCTGCAAGGGCAACGAATCAGTAAGTTGCAGAAGGGATTGAACATCGTGGATGGGAGAAAGGTGCTGGTGAAATAAAAAGTCCTCGATAACAAAATGACAGGAGAGTCAATGGCTCTCCTTTCTTGTTTACTGCTTGCAAAAAAACAAAATGTCCAATGTCCAAAGTGAATAAGTGAATAACTTTTTTTGTTCCCACTAATGGAAATTTTTGTTACCCCTAGGGGCTGCAAAATTTTCCCTTAAGGGCAAATAAAGTTTATAGTTGATAGTTTATTGTTTAAAGTCAGTTTAGAAGCTTAATTGGTTATTAGTTTAATTGGTTCTGTAGTATGGGCTTGTTTCGCAATAGAGACATGGGGAAAAGACAAGGGAGAGAGATTAAAAATTATTTAGTTATAAGGCATGTTTAGATGGAAATATTATCTTGCGAAATTTTTCGCATAAAAGTCTCGAATCATTTGTTGAAAGCTAGGGGCAAAAGGGTAAACCCCTAGGTGTAACAGGTAAAACAACAGGGGAGAAAAGGGAGAGATACTGGGTGTTACAAGTTTGCCCCGCCCGTGCGAATATCTTGCAACGGGTGGGGCAATATCTTGCGGCGGGTGGGGCAATATCTTGCAGCGGGCGCCAAAAGACTGAAAGATCCTCTCCCCGCTCCCCTTGAAAGGGGAGAGCTAAAGTTTAAAGTCTTTAGCCTTTTGCCATTTGCCTTTCGCCACCCATAGGGGTTTTCTGACCGCAAAGATACGAAAAAAATGGCTGAATTGCAAATATTTTTTCCTAAAAATAGCTTGTCTGTAAAAACAATTTTGCTCCTCTTGACTATTTATCTTAGCCATTTACCTTAAAAATGCTTAAAGGTATTGGCTATATGAATTTAAATTCATAAATTTGCAAATTAAAATCATTCATCAAGTTTATGGACGTAAAAATCATCAATAAATCCCATCATCAGTTGCCTGCCTACGAGACTATTCAATCAGCAGGTATGGATCTTCGTGCAAACCTGGAAGAGCCTATCACCCTGCAACCCATGCAGCGTTGCTTGGTTCCTACAGGGTTGTATATGGCATTGCCTGCTGGCTATGAGGCTCAGGTACGCCCTCGCAGTGGCTTGGCCATCAAAAAGGGTATCACGGTGCTGAACTCTCCTGGTACTATCGATGCTGACTACAGAGGTGAGGTGTGTGTGATTCTCATCAATCTGTCGCAGGAACCTTTTGTCATCAATGATGGCGAACGCATTGCCCAGATGGTGATAGCGAAATACGAGCAGGTGACGTGGAACCAAGTGGAGGTGCTGGATGAGACAGAACGTGGTGCAGGAGGATTTGGGCATACTGGGAAGTGAAAAGACCTACCCCCTAGCCCCTCCCCACGAGGGAGGGGAGTATAATGAATGCAAAAGAAAATGGCGAAGACAAAAAGCATAAAAAAGAATCTGCAAAAGTATCTACTCCCCGCCTTTATAGGGAGGGGTAAGGGGGTGGGTCTCTTATTGTTTTTGTCTTTTTGGGTGTTGGGCGCTTCGGCTCAGGACTCGAATAAGGCGAAGGCTGAATATTTTATCTTGGAAGGACATCGCCAATTGCAGTTGGGTAACAACTCAGATGCATTTGAGATGCTCCGTCATGGATTGCAGCTCGACCCCACTTCGTCTGTTGCTTTGAGTGAGCTATCGCATTTCTGGCAGTATCTCAAGTATGATTCTCTGTCGCTCGAGTATATGAAGCGTGCTTCAGAAAACGATCCCAACAACTATTGGAATCAGGAAGCGTTGGTGGATTTCTATGTGAACGCTGGTAAGACGGATGAGGCAATTGGTGTGCTGGAGAAGTTGGCCAAACAGTTCCCTGAGAAAGAGGATGTGTTGTTGATGCTCGAGAGCCTGTACAAGGAAAAGCAGGATTTTGCAAATGTCATCAAAACCTTGGATGCGCTTGAGGTGAAGGAAGGAAAGAGTGAGCAGCTCAGTATCGAGAAGTTCAGGACTTACGTGCAGATGAAGGATGAGAAGGCTGCCTTCAAGGAGATGAGCGAGTTGGCCGCAGAATATCCTAACGACCTGCGCTACAGGGTGTTGCTGGGTGACCTCTATGTGGATCAAGAACAATATGATGAAGGATTAGAAGTATATAAATCGGTCGAGGTAGAGGATGCCACGAATATCTACCTGATGTCCTCGATGCTGAACTACTATAGGCGAACCAATCAGGATTCGCTGTACCAGCAGCAGTTGAACAAGATATGTACGAGTCCTCAGTTGGAAGAGGATACGCGACTGAGGTTCCTCAACGGATTGGTGTACCAAAACCTGCAGGAGAACAAAGACCCTCAGCCATTGCTGGAGATATTCCGCAAAGTACGCACAATGCCTCAAGAGGACACGCAAATATTGGAGTTGTGTACCCGATTCATGGTCACGACCAACCAACCGGCTGAAGACGTAAAACCTGTACTCAGAGAGATGCTGGCCATCAATCCGGAAAGCAATATGGCGAGAAACTTGTTGCTGGAGTATGCGGTAGAGGCGAACGATACAGCAGAAGTAATCAGAATTGCCAAACCTGCTGTCGACTATTCGATTGACGACCCTGTGTTCTACTACTATCTGGGTGTGGCTTATTTCCAGTCAGATAGTGCCCAGTTAGTGGTCAAGACCTTCAAGAAGGGGTTGCAACATGTGGACAGCAAGACCAACTTGCAACTGCTGACCAACATGTATGCCTTGATGGGTGATGCCTATCATCAGTTGGGTGACTCGAAACATGCATACGAATGCTACGACTCATGTCTGCTTTACCGTCCTGATGAGGCGATGGTGCTCAACAACTATGCTTATTACCTATCGCTCGAAAATGCACACTTGAGTCGTGCAGAGGAGATGAGTCGTCGTTCGTTGGAGAAAGAGCCTGACAGCCCTACTTATCTGGATACCTACGCTTGGATTCTGTTTAAACAGAAGCGGTATGCAGAAGCAAAGGTGTATATCGACCAAGCCCTCGATGCAATGGGAGACAGCCTTTCTGCTAACGATGCTACAGTCGTAGAACATGCAGGAGACATCTATGCCAAGAACGGATTCAAGGACAAGGCCTTGGAGTTTTGGCTGCAAGCAGCTGATCTGGATACCCCATCAGCTGTGTTGGAAAAGAAAATCAAGAAAAAGAAATACATTAATGAGTAGATAAGCGGGATGAGAATACTGAGACATTACATAACTGTTGGAGTGACCATCATCACATTGTGCTGGGGATTGACTTCGTGTAAGTCGACCAAACCAATCACAGATTCCAACACCCCTGTAGTCAGTACGACAACTGCCTTTGCGGCAGATAAATACATGTCTTTAGTGACATCGAACAATTCCACTCAAGCGAACCTGACCGCGAAAGTGAAGGTGGTGGTGGATGTAGACGGTAAGTCTGTATCGACCAGCGGTTCGCTGAAAATGAAGAAGGATGATGTCATCCAGATATCGCTCGTTGATCCCCTCTTAGGAGTGATGGAACTGGGACGGATGGAATTCACGAAGACGCGTGTGCTGATAATCGACAGGGTGAACAAGCAATATGTGGATGTGCCCTACAGTGATGTCAGCTTCTTGAAAAAGGCCAATATTGACTTCTACACCCTGCAATCACTCTTTTGGCATGAGGTGTTCGAACCAGGAAAGAAAACGGCTAAAGCATCGGATTTCCAATATCAGGATAATGGCGACAATATCAATATCACATTTGTTGACCAAATGCTGACCTATCGATTTGCTACGCAGAAGACGAAGGGTCAGCTGAGCGAGACCCTGATTACGAACAACACAGATAAGACCTACCGTTTTGTGTTCAACTACGACAAATTCACGTCCTTTTATAACAAACAGTTCCCCAAGGAGATGACCATGTCGTTCACGGCTGCCTCACAGCAGACTTCGCTCTCGCTCTCGCTCAGTTCGATGAAGAACGCATCTGACTGGGTCGCTCGCAGTTCTGCCCCCAGCAAATACACAAAGGCCGATCCTGAGAAACTATTTAAAATGCTTGTTAAATGAGAAACAGAATCATACAGTTCGCTATTTGTCTCAGTGTGTTGACAGCCATCTCGTGGATGTCAACAGATGATTGTTTTGCCCAAACGAGGAAGACCACAACGACCAAAAAGACGACAACCACGACAAAAAAGGCAACAACCACCAAGAAGACTACGACTACAAAGAAGGCGACAACCACGAAGAAGACTACAACGACAAAAGCTGCAGCCAAACCTGTTGATAAGAAGACTCAGTTGCAGAACGAGCAGGCAGCTACCCAGAAACAACGTCAGCAGTCACAGAAGCAGATTGCAGTCATCAACAAGAATATCAAGGCGAATTTGGATAGTGTGCTGATTCTGAACAACCGTATTGGACGTCAGCAGTACCAGATAGACAGTTTGAATAAAGCTGTGAAGGAGATGGAAGTCAGAATTGATACGCTAAACCGCCAAATCACACGCACCAAGAAAGAACTGCTTGACAAAAAGAAGAAATATGCGAATGCGATGGTGTATCTGCAACGTCACAAAACCATACAGCAGAAATTGATGTTTATTTTCTCTGCCGACAATTTCAGCCAACTGATTCGACGAATGCGATACATCAGAGAATACTCTTCATACCAGAAAGTACAGGGTGAGATACTCAAACAGCAACAGAAAGAATTGGAGGCGATGCAGGACGAGCTGGTGGCAATCAAAGCAAAGATGGATGCCAGCCTACAAGAGATGAAACGGAAAGAACGCGCTCTGGAAGCTAACAAGAAGAATTGTCAGAATAAAGTGGCTTACCTGAACAAGAACTTAGGTGTGGTGCAGAACCAAATCAAACAATTGCAACAGAAGGAAGCTGCCTTGAATGCCCAGATTGAACGATTGATTCAGGAAGAGATAGCAGAAGCCAAGCGGAAGGCAGAGGAGGCCCGTCGTAAAGCAGAAGAGGAGGCCCGTAGAGCAGAAGAGGCTCGTAAGGAGAAGGAACGCCAGTTGGCAGAAGCAAAGAAACGTCAGGAAGAGGCCGACCGTATCCGCAAAGAAGCTGAAGCAGCGGCGAAGATAGCTGCAACAGAGGAAGAGAAGATAGCCGCAAAGGAAAAGGCTGCAAAAGCAAAAGCTGATGCCAGCGAAGCTGCGAAAGACATCAAGGCAGCAGAGAAAGAGGTGAAGATTGCCATCAAGGCAGAGAAAGAAGATGCCAACAAGCCCAAACCACTTGTGGAGGCTTATAAGCAATCTGAACAGGCTGAAGCAAAACTTTCTTCGAACTTCGCTAACAACAAGGGTAAACTGCCGATGCCAATCACAGGAAAAAGTAGTATTGTGGGTCATTATGGAACCTACAACGTAGATGGATTGAAGGGCGTTACGCTTGACAATAAGGGTATCGACATCAGAGGTGAGGCTGGATGTATGGCTCGCTCTGTCTTCGATGGAGAGGTGTCATCTGTATTCCAGTATGGTGGCACTTACATCATTATGGTACGACATGGAAGCTATATATCCGTCTACTCAGGTCTTTCGGCTGTATCTGTATCCAAAGGCGCTAAGGTTACGACCAAGCAATCATTGGGTAAGGTGGGAACAGATGCTGAAGGGCATTATACCCTTCACTTCCAACTGCGAAAAGAGAGTGCACGACTCAATCCGGAGCAGTGGGTGAAATAAAGTTGAAAGTTGAAAGTTTAAAGTTGAAAGTCAGTTTAAAGAGTTCAAAGTTCAAGAGTTCAAAGTTCAAGGAGTTTAAGAGTTGAGAGGCAATGTGGGAGTTATAACTCCAGTTTACGTGTCTCTGTGTTTTTCATCGGAACGATATCGGCTATTTCTACATGATGAAAGACGGCTTGGATGCATCGACAGAAAAGGCCGTGACTGATGACCAGAACTGTTTCTGAGGGATAATTGCTGCGTACATCATCTAGAAACTGCTGAGCACGCATCTTCATTGCTGCAACTGTCTCTGCATCGTCAGGAATACGAATCTTCTTAACTCCGTCTACAATCATACCTGTCGCACTTCCCCAATCGCGTTCGCGAAGAAGGGGTGTATAAGTTATCGGAAGTTCCAATACCTTATTTATTATTAGAGCAGTATCTTTGCAACGCTGGATATCGCTACAGAGGATGCGGTCGAAACATAATGTCTTCAAGTTTTCTATAGAAGCAGCAATCTGTGTTTTCCCTTCTTCCGATAAATGACCAGGCATGCATCCTTGAAGGATATGCTGCTTGTTTTCCTCTGTTTCACCATGTCTGTATAGGTAGATTGTAGCCATTCTAAATTCGGAATGATGGGTTATGATGCGGCTTGTGTTAATGCTAGTACAGAATAAGCGACGACAATATAGCGGACACATTTGCCTAAGAACGTAGAGAGGAGTGTGCCCCACACGTTAGCTTTCAAGACTCCAAGTGCAATGCTGATAGCTGTTCCTAATATAGGAATGAATGTAAAGAAACCCATCCAGAATCCGTAGCGCTTTACGTATCGTTGAGCGGTTTCCATCCTTCTGGGCTTGATGCGGAACACCTTTGAGACCGTTGCTGGTTTACACAAAGAACCAATAAAGTAATTCACCATTGACCCCAATACATTACCAATGGTACCACTTGCTACAGTCAAGACAGGATCCATAGAACTGGTTGCCAACAAAGCAGCCATCACTGCCTCGCTGCTGAACGGGAAGAAAGTGCCTGCAAAAAAAGATGCAATACCCATCCCCCAATAACCGTAGCTGATGAAAAACTCGTTTAGAGAATCCATGTGTTCAAAATATACAGAATGATGAGAAAAACAGTAAACATACACACTAGGATATTACTCAGTGTGGTGTCGTCGTTCGCTATATAATGGCCTCCCATGAGAGCCGTGATGACGAAGGTGAAAGGCAGTAACGTGAGGCTGCTGATGGGTTGAAGCAGCAACAGCAGGAAATAGGCTGCACCAAGTAGGATAATCACGTTGTAGATGACACGAATGCGGGTCTTATCAAGGTAACTCCGCATGTAGAAGTCGATAGCACCAAGGGCAAAGATTGCAAATGCCATCCATATCATGATGGTTTGTGAAGCAGAGTGGAGGTTATAGCCGCCCCACTTGAAGGTAATCATCTGGTTAATGATGGTGTCCAAAACTGCAATTTTCCCACAGCAGAATGCGATGCTGCCAACAATCCAGATAGGAGTTACCAGTCCCAGTAGTGACGCAAAGGCGCTTCGTGGATTCAGAGCTCGAAGGATGTAGAACGAGAGTACATAGATGGGGGTGATCCAAATCAGTTTTGGATAAAGCACAATGCTAAGACCCAAATACAGGAATGTGACATATGCGTTTCCTGCTGAGTTTTCCTGTTGATAGGCATTGAAAAGAGAAAAGAAAGAAAGGGTCATGAACAACATGACAATATACCCTGGTTGAAACCCATGCAGGAATAGACAGGAGGTCATGAGGGCTGCAAAGGTGAAACTGATGGAGCGTGAGTTCAAACGAAGTAATACATGTGTGACATTGAGTTCTCTCAGCATGTACATTGTCAGTATCGTTGTCAAGATTGCCAACAGATGATTGAACCATCCAACATGAGTCACTCCATCAGGAAGTAACGTCCACAATCCCACCATACCGTCCCTGGTGGTTGGATTCGCGCCTCCCCCTATCACCCAAGCGATCACTACGATAACGGAAACCGTGGGTAGTGATGTAGGGCTAATGGCCAACCTACGCTGAAAACCGCTAAACAACGCCATTATTCCTCTTCGCCTTTCTTTTTTCGATTAATTGAGGTCTTTTCCAATATCTGAACGGAAATATTTTTTCTCGAATTGTATCTTCTGTGCTTCCTTGAACGATTTCGCCAATGCTTCTGCCTTATCTTTTCCGTACGAGCTGACAGCGATGACACGACCTCCTGCTGTAACTATCTGGCCGTCTTTTGCTGCTGTTCCTGCATGGAACACGATGCTGCCTTCCACCTGATCGATACCTGTGATAGGGAATCCTTTCTGGTAGGTTTCAGGATAGCCGCCAGATACCAGCATCACACATACAGCTGCGCGTTCATCGAACTCAAGTGTGCGACGATCAAGATCTCCCTTTGCTACTCCTTCAAGCAAGTCAACTAAATCACTCTTGATACGCAGCATCACACTTTCTGTCTCTGGGTCGCCCATACGAACGTTATATTCAATGACCATTGGGTCGCCTCCAACGTTGATCAAACCGAAGAAGATAAAGCCCTTGTAGTCGATTCCTTCTGCAGCCAGACCCTCTACTGTTGGACGGATGATACGGTCTTCTACTTTCTGCATCCACACCTCATCGGCAAATGGTACAGGGCTGACACTACCCATACCGCCAGTATTCAAACCGGTATCACCCTCTCCGATGCGTTTGTAGTCTTTTGCCTCAGGCAGAATCTTATAGTGTTTGCCATCAGTCAGCACGAACACAGAGCATTCGATGCCGCTAAGGAATTCTTCAATCACTACGGTAGCGCTTGCGTTTCCGAACATACCTCCCAGCATCTCCTTCAGTTCATGTTTTGCCTTTTCGAGGGTTGGAAGAATGAGAACTCCTTTACCTGCACATAATCCGTCGGCCTTCAATACATATGGTGGTTGTAAGGTCTCCAGGAATTTTAATCCTTCTTCAATCGTTGTACCATTGAAACTACGATAGGCAGCCGTAGGAATATTGTGACGTTGCATGAATCCCTTCGCAAACTCCTTAGAGCCTTCTAGCACGGCTCCTTGCTTCGATGGACCGATAACGGGTATATCCTTCAGTTGTGAGTCGTTCTTGAAGTAGTCGTAGATGCCTTTCACCAATGGGTCTTCTGGTCCTACTACGACCATATCGACATTGTGACCTAATACAAATTCCTTGATTCCATCGAAATCATCAGCCTTGATGGCCACATTGTGTCCGACATTTCCTGTTCCCCCATTGCCTGGGGCGATAAACAAATTGTCTACTTTCTTGCTTTGTGCAATCTTCCAAGCTAAGGCGTGTTCACGTCCTCCGCTTCCTAATAAGAGTATGTTCATATTGTCTATTTTAGATAATCTTCGAAATATTGAGTAATCTTATTGTGCAGATGGATGCGGTCTGTACCCATCATGTTGTGTCCGTCACCTGGGTAGGTGAAAAGGTCGGGATAGGTGTCTGCATCGATGCATGCACGAATGAACGACAGCGTATGCTGAGGCACACAGGTGTCATCATTGCCTCCATAGATGATCAGCAATTTGCCCTTTAGGTTTTGTGCTTTGTTTAACAATGATGTTCTTTGGTAACCATCAGGGTTGGTTTGCGGCGTATCCATATAGCGTTCGCCATACATCACCTCGTAGTATTTCCAGTCAATCACGGGTCCACCAGCTACACCTACTTTGAATACATCAGGATAGGTGGTCATTAAGCTAGTGGTCATGAACCCTCCAAAACTCCATCCATGTACACCAAGCCGGTTGGCATCAACGTAAGGTAGCGATTTCAGGAACTCCACACCTTTGATTTGGTCTTTCATTTCTTCCACACCCAATTGACGGAAGGTAGCTTGCTCGAAAGCCAAACCTCGATTCTCGCTACCACGATTGTCTAAACAGAACATCACATACCCTTTTTGAGCCATCCAGATGTCCCATCCGCGTACACCCCAATGACGTGAAGCATCTACATCGTGAGCATGTGGACCACCATACACATATACCACAGTTGGATATTTTTTAGTGGGGTCGAAGTTGGTTGGCAATACGAGTCGGTAGTAGAGGTCTGTTACACCATCGGCTGCCTTGATGGTCCCCACCTTCATCTCTGGTACTTGATAGGCATCCCAAGGTTCTGCGGAAGTCAGCAGGTTACGAGTTGACATTTTTTTGCCGATTGTTCTCAGATCAAACTTCTTGCACACTTCGGGAGATGACCAGATGTCAAGCAACATCCCACCGCTTTTTGAGAGTCTGGGTGTATGCCATCCTGAACCTTCGTCTAATAAGGTACGTTTGCCCTTCATATCAACAGCATAGCTGTTCTGTTGCAAAGGGTTACATTCGTTACTCGTGTAGATGATGGTTTTGTCTTTGGTATTGAAACCAAGGACGTTGATTACCTCAAATGTACCTTTGGTCAGTTGTTTGAGTTCCTTGCCTGTGGTGTCGTAGAGGTAAATATGCAGGTACCCATCCTTACGTGTCTGGTAGATGAATTTGTTGCTATCCCAAGGGAGGAACTGAATGGGATGCATAGGTTCCACATATTTGTCGTTCTTTTCGTCGAACAACACAGCATCTTTCTTGCCTGTCGTCGCATTATACCGCACCAATTGAGCATGATTCTGGTCACGATTGAGTTCTATCATGTAGATAAACTGATCATCTGGACTCCATGCGATGTTTGTGAAATAACGGTCTGTAGGATCTCCTGCATCAAGATAAATGATACGTCCCGTCGCTATGTCGAATACGCCTACTGTCACTTTGTGGCTTGTCTCACCAGCCATTGGGTATTTGTCGGGTACCAGTTCTGCACTACGTGGAGAAATGTCCACTTGTGGATAGGTTGTCACCATCGACTGATCCATCTTGTAAAAGGCCAATAATTTGCCCGAAGGGCTCCAGAACGTGCCATGATCGATACCGAACTCATTACGATGCACACTTTCTCCATATACTAAATCCAGACATCCGTCCTTACTGACGTCTACCACATTTCCGTCCGATTTCAGCACTTTCAGGTTATGGTTTACTGTATATGCCACGCATCGGGAAGTGTTGTCAAAACTTTCGTTCTCTGCATCTAAAGGTAGCTCCCATGTTTGTACGACCGACTTAGCTACCCAGTCAACCAGAGCATGTCCACGACCCGTTTCGACGTTTACAATAGAGCGATCAGCGTAAGGGAACTCTGCCGTCAGCAGATAACTTGCTGTACTGCTTCCTTGTGCCTTCAGAATGGCGTTGATGTCGTTGAGCGTAAACAGTGTATCACCATTCTGTCGGGTGACACTTTGAATGTCCAGCTTCACCAACTCATCGCCCCACCATTCATAATAAGCTTGCTCTGGCACGGAGTGTTGGAAGTAAGTTCTTCCACCAGGCAAGAGATCATCCAAAGTAAATAATTTCTTTTCTTGTGCCATAATAGATGTTACCATAGAGAGCCCTATGGCCAAAAAGAATACTCGTTTCATATTGCTTGTCATTTCAACGATGCAAAGGTACGAAAAAGTTAGGAGACAGCAGGCAGAAGACAAAAGAAAAATGCAGAATCACAATGAAATAGAAAACCAAACGGCAAAATCTGTCTTCACCCACATCATTGTCTACTCGATAACGCAGAGTAAGTGAAAAACGGGCACAGAAAAGCAAAATGTTAGCAATTTGCTTAAAAAGATGATAAAATATTTGTTCTATTGCATTATTTTGTCTACTTTTGCTACGAATTTTGAAAAAAGTATTTACATAGCAATGGAAAGGATTGATAAACTCGACAAAAAAATCATGGAAATCATCTCTGTGAATGCACGCATTCCATTCAAGGACGTAGCAGTAGAATGCGGAGTATCCAGAGCAGCGATCCATCAAAGGGTTCAAAGACTTATCGACACAAACGTTATTACAGGTTCTGGATATCATGTGAATCCTAAGAGCCTTGGCTATTCCACTTGTACTTTCGTAGGATTGAAACTTGAGAAAGGTTCGATGTACAAGAGTGTGGTTGAAGAGATAGCCAAGATACCTGAAGTGGTTGAGTGCCATTGTACCACAGGTCAGTACACTTTGTTCTTAAAAATGTATGCACGCGACAACAGTCAGTTGATGGACATTCTTAACAACAAGATTCAAGCGATTCATGGAGTTGATTCTACAGAGACCCTCATCTCGCTTGACCAAAGCATTAAGAAGGAAGTTCCTATCGTGGCTGACGAAGAAGACATCGATTGATGTTTGATGTGGATAAAACAAATAAGGCGGCTTGTGCCGCCTTATTTTATGTTATTACTTCTTACTCTTTTTGCTTTTCTTTCCACCTGCTACAGCTTCACTGTATTTTTCTGCCTTCAGCATGATTTCAGCATAACGGCGGCCGATTTCACGATAGCCAGCAGCTGTGAAATGCAACTTGTCGAAGTTGCCAGGACATCCGAGCGAAGGAACTACGTATGCAGTAGGAATTACGAGCGGCATAGTAGCGATAACGCTGTTATGAAGTGAACAGGTACCGTTATCTTGCTGTGAGACGAGTTCGCCTACAAGCAGTGGGCATGCCTCTGCTTCAAGACCTAGATCCTTCAGCATACGCTCATAGATAACCTTCACACGTTCTGGCCAGTCACGCTGTCCGTTGTCTGTACAACCCTGATGCAAGAGGATACCCTTAATAACGCCCGATTTCTGTGCAATCTTCGCACAGTCAATCAAGCGCTTGTATGGGTCGTCATCGTATGATTTACAGAAGTTCTTCAACCAGTCAGCTTGCTTTACGAGATAAGCGTCCTTCTTGTCTTGATCAAAGAGGTCGATGCTACAACCACCGATAGATACGTTGATGACACCAATGGTGATGTTCTCAGGAGTCTTCTCTACCATCGTACGTCCGAAGTAGTCTGCAGGAGTCAGTCCGTTGTTTTCGCGACAAAGAGGTGGAACGGCGATGTACCATTGTCCCATCTTACGACC
>CADBSN010000106.1 GCA_902797255.1 uncultured Bacteroidales bacterium
CAGTAAACGGTAAACTTTTTGTATCTTTGCAGAACTTTTTATATCAAAGGCATTAATTAGGAAATTAAAATGAAAGTAGTACATACGATATCGGACCTGAAGGCTGAGCTGAAAGCACAGCGAATGGAAGGCAAGTCAGTGGGTCTTGTGCCCACAATGGGTGCGCTTCACGCAGGTCATGCTTCGTTGGTAAGCCGCAGTTTGGCAGAGAACGACGTGACAGTAGTAAGCATCTTTGTGAATCCAACTCAGTTTAACGACAAGAACGACTTGGCCAAGTATCCTCGTACGTTGGAGAACGACTGCCTCTTGTTGGAGAACGTGCTCGACATCTTTATCGACAAAGAGCTGATTGCTTTTGCTCCATCAGTGGAGGAGGTTTATCCTGAACCCGACACTCGTCAGTTCAGCTATCCTCCCACAGACGAGGTGATGGAAGGTGGTTTCCGTCCTGGTCACTTCAACGGAGTGTGTCAGGTAGTGAGCAAACTGTTCATGATGACAGAACCCGATCGTGCCTACTTTGGCGAAAAGGACTTCCAGCAGATTGCTGTTATCCGTCGTATGGTGGAAGATCAGAAATTCCCGTTGGAAATCTGTCCTTGTCCCATCGTACGCGAGGAGGACGGATTGGCCCTTTCAAGCCGTAACTCCCTGCTCTCTCCTGCTGAGCGCAAAATTGCAGTCAGCATCTCACAGGCACTCTTTGCAAGTCAGCACTATGCCAAGAGTCACACACTGAAGGAGACGAAGCAATGGGTCATCGATACCATCAACGCGGTCGAAGGACTTGAGGTGCAGTATTACGAAATCGTGGACGGCAACTCGCTCCAGAGCCTGAACGAATGGGACGACTCTGACTACGTGGTAGGCTGCATCACAGTATTCTGTGGAGCCATTCCTGTAAGATTAATCGACAATATCAAGTATAAGTCATGCTGATAGAAGTATTGAAATCCAAGATTCACTGTGCCACCATCACAGAGGCCAACCTGCATTATATGGGTAGCATCACGTTGGATGAAGACATCATGGATGCAGCTAACCTCATTGCTGGCGAGAAGGTGACCGTAGTGAACAACAACAACGGCGAACGCTTCGAGACCTATGTCATCAAAGGCGAACGTGGTAGCGGATGTGTATGTTTGAATGGTGCAGCAGCACGTAAGGTGTTGGCTGGCGACATCTGTATCATCATGTCGTATGCCCTGATGGACTTTGAGGAAGCGAAAACATTCAAGCCGGCAGTAGTATTCCCAAACGAGAACAACAAGGTGAAATGAAGCGTATAGCGGTAAAGATTGGCAGTAACGTACTGACGAGAGATGACGGCACCCTCGATGTCACACGCATGTCGGCACTCGTCGACCAAGTGGCAGCATTGCGGCGTGAAGGTATTCAGGTCGTGCTGATTTCCTCTGGAGCTGTAGCAAGCGGACGTAGCGAATTGGCGGTGAATCACCGTCTCGATTCTGTCGATCAGCGTCAGCTCTTCTCTGCTATCGGTCAGGCCAAGCTCATCAACCGCTACTACGAACTGTTTCGCGACCATCACATCACTGTCGGTCAGGTGCTGACGATGAAGGAAAACTTTAGCACTCGTCGCCACTATCTCAACCAACGCAACTGCATGGAGGTGATGCTCGAGAATGGTGTCATCCCTATCGTGAACGAGAACGACACCGTTTCCGTAACAGAGCTGATGTTTACGGATAATGACGAGCTGAGTGGTCTCATCGCTACTATGCTCGATGTGGATGCACTCATCATCCTCAGCAATATCGATGGCATCTACGATGGAGAGCCCAAGGCAGCTGGGAGTCAGGTCATCCGAAGTGTGGAACCCGATGCAGACCTGCAAGACTATATCCAGACAGGCAAGTCTGGCTTCGGACGTGGAGGCATGATAACCAAATGCAACATCGCCCGTAAAGTGGCCGATGAAGGAATCCCTGTCATCATCGCAAACGGAAAACGCGATAATATCCTTCTCAAGCTGGTTCAGGAGCCAGATACGACTCTATCCACACGATTCATTCCTGCCAAGCAACCAGTGTCGAGCATCAAGAAATGGATTGCTCATAGCGGAGACTTTGCCAAAGGCTCTATCACGCTGAACGACAAGGCAGTAGAGGCCATTTGTGGAAGTAATGCATTAAGCATCCTTCCGATTGGTGTGACGGCTGTTGAGGGCGAATTCGAGAAAGACGACATCATCTGCATCAAGAACCCCGAAGGACAGGAAATCGGTGTGGGACGCACATCCTATGATAGCACCGAAGCCCGCAAAGTGATTGGTCACCACAGCAAGAAACCGCTGATACATTACGACTATTTGTATATCAAATGACACAAGTTTCGCAAGCTTCACTTTATTGAAGTTAACGGAGTTAACGAAGTTATCGCTATGCTCGAAGTTACCGCCAAGAGCTGGCGCTCTTCGCTCCGACAAAAGACAGTAGGTGTTTTACATCAGCAAAGATTCGTCGAACAAAGTGATAACTCCGAGGCCGTAAGGCCGATAACTTCGAGCGCAGCGATAACTCCGAATGCAGTGATAACTTCAGAAAGTTGAATAAAATGAAAACTCTTTTCCAACAAGCACAAGACGCAAGCATACAGCTTACACAAATCGACAAAGAAACCATTAACCAAGTACTTAACGACATCGCAGATGCGATTCCTGTACATACAGACGAGATATTGGCTGCAAACGCAAAGGACTTGGCACAGATGTCGCCCGACAACCCACTCTACGACCGCTTAAAGCTCACAAAAGAGCGTTTGGAAGGTATAGCTAGTGACACCCGTCATGTAGCTACTCTACCATCCCCGCTTGGTAAGGTGCTAAAGCACTATACGCTACCGAACGGACTTGACCTCTCACGCATCAGCGTACCTTTTGGCGTGATAGGCATCATCTACGAGGCACGTCCAAACGTCACCTTCGACGTAGCGGCCCTCTGTCTGAAGAGTGGAAACGCATGTGTGTTGAAAGGAGGAAAAGACGCAGATAATTCCAACCAAGCAATCGTCAAACTGATTAAAGCGATACTTCAACAAAACGGCATAAATCCAGATGCTGTAACACTTCTGCCTGCCACACACGAAGCAACAACAGAGATGTTGCATGCAAATGGATATATTGATTTGGTCATTCCTCGTGGCAGCAGTCGTCTCATTCAATATGTGCGTGAGAACGCTACGGTACCTGTTATCGAGACAGGAGCTGGTATCTGCCATTGTTACTTCGACGAATATGGTGACCTAGAGAAAGGAAAGGCAATTGTGAACAATGCCAAGACACGCCGTGTGAGTGTTTGCAATGCCCTCGATTGTCTCATCATCAATGCCAGCCGTCTTCCCGACCTGCCTGCGCTTTGTGCACTTCTTGTTGAAAGCAAAGTGACGATTTATGCAGACGAACCCGCCTATGCTTTGTTGGATGGAAACTACCCCTCCGCCCTACTCTGTCAAGCTTCTGAAGAAAGTTTCGGTACGGAGTTTCTCGACTATAAGATGGCGGTAAAGACCGTCAGCACATTTGAAGAAGCCCTTGCTCACATCCGTCGTTACAGCTCACGCCATAGCGAAAGTATCGTGACGGAGGATCAGCAACGAGCTGAGCGCTTCATCCGCCAGGTCGATGCAGCATGTGTGTACACCAACGCACCCACATCGTTTACTGATGGAGCCCAGTTCGGATTGGGAGCAGAGATAGGTATCAGTACCCAGAAACTCCATGCTCGCGGCCCTATGGCACTTGAAGAAATCACCACCTATAAATGGGTGATACGAGGAAACGGCCAGACACGCCCCAAATAATAATTTAACCTAATAAGTTTCCTTGCTGATAATCCACTCACTGTATTCAAATAGACCAAGTTGTTTCTGTTGTCTTTCAGTAATATAAAAACTATCATTTCCTGTATATTCTCCTGTATATGCGTACTTACATTCCCAATCATTGGTGATGAGGTAGTTCTTAAGAATAGGTTCCCAAATTCCTGGGTGTAGAACAGATTCGGCAGCGCCAAAATCCCTTATATAATGAATATCGGGATACCTCTTGCCATATTCATAGCTATCACGAAGAGGATTCTCTATTAGATTCTCACCATCATAAAACCAAGACTGTCCATCTTTAACGATTTCCAACCCCTTTTCATAAAAGATTATCGTCACTGTGCCACATTCTTCAACGTTAGCATTGAATGCCCGATTGACAACTTTAGCTTTTTTCTTACCGAAAGAAGAGGCATCTGTCGGACGAACAACTTTACTGACAACATCTTCACGATCGATGGCCTTTTGAATTTGATGTTTATAATAATGATTAGCTGTGAAGGTGTCTACTTCAACATAGCGTCCGTCAATTTCCACCTTTGTTTTCGAAGGATCTGTGGTGGTCTCACCATTACTTCCACCGTTGCCTAAACAAGAGCTCAAAAATGTGACTATAAAAAGCCCTGTCACCAATAAATACTTCTGCATATTCATATCTACTTTTCCATTTTGTTCATCGTCCTGATTTTCTCCAGCATCATGGCAGACCACTGATCATTTCCTGGCAGTTGGTAGCGCACGTTGCCTGTGGCTGACAGAGTAAAGATCGTGTGGGCCTGCGGCGTAATGCTGATGGTGCCGCGTTCGCTGAGGGAGAAGAGCGAGTCACCCTCCACGGCCTGAATGACACACATAGGGTCCCACATCCGCTGTCCCGTATTACAGTCGCACGTCATATACACTTGCTTGATGGGATGGCAATCTGTCCACGACACATCGGCGATGACCTGCTCAGGTGTGTATTCCACGGTCTGTCCCACCTCCATAGGCGAAAAGACCATATCCACGCTCTTCGGCCATAGCTCGAAGAATGCTTGAGCAAACGTGATGCCCTGGGCAAAGTTATAGTCGGATTCTTCGGCCTCACCGAAGACTCCACCTTGCAAGTAGATGCATTTCACCTTCTGACGCACCAGTTCCACACCACTCAGGGGTGAGTATTCATCTGCTTCCGACTGAAGCAACTGTGCCAGACAGGTGACGAAGCCTATCGACACGATGCTCACCGAGTGGTCGGGCTGCTGAGAAAGAAGACGACGATAGAGTCGATAGCCGTCGGGGAGATTCTCGTATTGGTCAACGGAACGCGCGAACATCGGAGTGATGCTATCTGCCTCAGTCATATAGGCCACCTTTGCATAGTCTATCCACACTTTCGGATTCTCGATGCCATTCCGCACCAGTCCAATAGGCATATCTGGATGACCGAAATAGGAGTTCATCACATCGGCAAAAACAGCATTTGCTTCGCCCTCGCGATTCACCACCACACCCAGCAATCGACACATCTTCTGTTCATCGTAGCGGTAGAGCATCTCCATTGAGAAGAGGTCATCTGCTGAAGAACAGATGTCGGCATCAAGAATGACGA
>CADBSN010000107.1 GCA_902797255.1 uncultured Bacteroidales bacterium
ATCCCCACTTCGATTCATTCTCACATGTAATCTGATTCCACAAAGTGTAGTATTGTGGAACACCTCCTCCAGCATCAACCTGATAACGGGTTGTGATGTTTCCGAGGAACTTGTCAGGGGTTTTCGACAACTGTGCAGATGCTGACATTGAGATGAGCAGTAGCAAAAGAACGCTCATCAGAGTTTTGATAGGTAATAAATGGTTCATAAACGTTTTGGTAATGTTGTAAAAAAGGTTGTTGTTAATGATGCTAAGGTAGTGAATTTATGTGAAAAGTGAAAAACGAAAAATAAAAAAACTATGTTTTCGCCTGCAAAAATGCGAAAAAGTTGAATACTTTAACGGTTTAATGGCTCAAAAATGAAGAATTGTTGTAACTTTGCAGTTCGAAACGAAAAACTATCAATAAAATATGAACGTAAGTTATAAATGGCTGAAGGAATATGTCGACTTTGACATGACTCCAGATGAAGTGTCGAAAGCCTTGACGAGTGTTGGGCTGGAAGTTGAAAGTCTTGAGGAGGTGCAATCGATCAAAGGTGGATTGGTGGGACTTGTTGTGGCACAGGTTCTGACTTGTGAACCTCATCCTGATAGTGACCACATGCATGTGTGTACAGTTGATTTAGGAGAAGGACATGTGGAACAGATTGTGTGTGGCGCACCAAACTGCCGCAAGGGTCTGAAAGTCATAGCTGCAACACTGGGAACGAAACTCTATGATGGCGACAAGGAATTTGTCATCAAGAAGTCGAAGTTGAGAGGTGTGGAGTCGAACGGTATGCTGTGTGCTGAGGATGAAATCGGAATCGGTACGAGTCATGCTGGTATCATCGAACTGCCAGAAGATGCTGTAGTGGGTACTCCTGCAGCCAAGTATTATAATCTGGAGAGCGACTATGTAATAGGTATAGGTATCACGCCTAACCACTCTGACGCTTGCAGTCATTGGGGTGTGGCTCGTGACTTGTATGCTTATTTACGCCAGAACGGCTATAAGACTTCGCTTCATCGTCCGGATGTAGATGACTTTAAGGTTGACTCAAATGCACTCCCAATCGCGATTGAGGTTGAACAGCAGGAGGCTTGTCCTCGCTATGTGGCTGTATCGGTGAAGGGATGTGAGGTGAAAGAATCGCCGAAGTGGTTGCAGGATCGTCTCACAGTGATAGGTCTGCGCCCAATCAATAATATTGTGGATATTACCAACTACATCATGATGGCTTACGGTCAGCCTCTCCATTGTTTTGATGCTGACATGATTAAGGGTCAGAAGGTGGTTGTAAAGACCATGCCCGAAGGTACTCCGTTCGTAACTCTCGATGGGGTGGAGCATAAGTTATCAGACCGTGATCTGGCCATCTGCAACGCAGAGGAGCCAATGTGTATCGCAGGTGTGTTTGGCGGAAAGGGTAGTGGTACTTATGAAAGAACCAAGGATGTGTTGTTCGAGTCAGCTTATTTCCATCCTACATGGATTCGTAAGAGTTCGCGTCGTCATGGACTTCAGACTGATGCCAGTTTCCGCTTCGAGCGTGGAATCGATCCAGAGGGACAGATTTACGCCGTAAAGATGGCTGCCAAGATGGCAAAAGAGCTGGCTGGTGGTGAGATTGCAATGGAGATTGTTGACGTGAAGAACGACAGCCTGCCTAAGAACGCAACAGTAGAACTTGAATATAAATATTTGTGGGACTTGGCCGGAAAGGAAATTCCTGCAGAGACTATCAAGTCTATCTGTGTGGACTTGGGTATGAAGGTAATAAGCGAGACAGCAGAAACCGTTACGCTTGATGTGCCTGCATATAGGGTAGATGTGACCCGCCCATGCGACGTAGTGGAAGAGGTGCTCCGCATTTATGGCTATAACAACATGGAGATACCGACTCAGTTGAAGTCATCGCTTACGACAAAGGGCGAACTCGACAAGTCGTATAAGTTGCAGAACTTGGTAGCAGAGCAACTGGTGGGTTGTGGATTCAACGAAATACTCAATAATTCGCTCACTAAGACCTCGTACTATGACGGATTGGAAGCCTTCAAGGCAGATAATCTGGTGAAACTGATGAACCCATTGAGTCAGGATTTGGGTGTGATGCGTCAGACCCTTCTGTTTGGAGGACTTGAAAGCATCAGCCATAATATCAACCGTCGTATGCCAGACCTCAAGATGTTTGAGTTTGGTAACTGCTACTATTTCAATGCCTCAAAGAAGAGCGACGAGCGGATAGAGGTGAGCAACGCAGAGACATCGAAGGCTGTGCTTGCTGCTTACTCTGAGGATTATCATCTGGGATTATGGATTACAGGTAAGCGTGTGAACGGCAACTGGGCTCATACCGACGAAGACACAAACGTGTATGAAATGAAAGCCTATGTGCTGAATGTACTCAAGCGTCTTGGAGCCCCATTTGGTGCACTCCAGTTTGCTGAAGAGACGAACGACCTATGGGCTAAGTCGATTAAGATTACCAATCATGGTGGTAAGCTGATTGCCCAGTATGGTATCGTCAGCAAGAAACAACTCTCGAAATTCGATATTGAGGCACCTGTGTACTATGCAGATATCAATTGGAATAACCTCATGAAACTCATCAAGGGTAAGAGTGTTAGTTTCCACGAGATACCTAAATACCCAGCAGTAAGTCGCGACCTCGCCCTTCTGCTTGATAAGAACGTAGAGTTTGCTGCTATCGAGTCGGCTGCCTATAGTGCAGAACGTAAACTGCTGAAGGAAGTGCGTCTGTTTGATGTCTATGAAGGAAAGAACCTTGAGGAAGGCAAAAAGTCGTATGCTGTCAACTTCACCCTTCAAAGCGAAGAGAAGACGCTGAACGATAAGGCAATCGAGGCTGTAATGAACAAGATTGAACAGGCAATTGTGAAAGCAACAGGAGCTACGGTGAGAGGAAAATAAAAGAGACCCCCTCTGGTAAAGTTGAAAGTTGAAAGTCTGTTGAAAGAGTTAAAAGTTCAAGAGTTTAAGAAGTTCAAGAGTTCAAAAAGTTCAAGAGTTCAAAAAGTTTAAAGATTAAGAGTTTAATAGAAAAAACGAAATAAATATATGGGAAGAGCATTTGAATTTAGAAAGGCCCGCAAACTGAAGAGATGGGGCAACATGGCAAAGACGTTTACACGTCTGGGTAAACAAATCGCAATAGCAGTAGCAGAGGGTGGACCAGACCCAGACAACAATGCACACTTGCGTGCAATCATTGCTACCTGCCGCCATGAAAACATGCCGAAAGACAATATCGACCGCGCTATTAAGAACGCAATTGGTAAGGATAAGTCAGCATGGAAAACGATGACCTATGAGGGATACGGTCCTCACGGAGTAGCTGTGTTTGTGGATACCTTGACAGATAACACCACTCGTACCGTTGCAGATGTTCGTAGTATCTTCAATAAGTTCAGTGGTACGCTCGGCACAATGGGTTCGTTGGCATATCTTTTCGACCACTTTGCTATGTTCTCTTTCAAGAAACCTGAAGGGGTTGATATGGATGAGATGGTGCTCGATTTGATTGACTACGGAGTAAGTGACGAGTTCGACGAGGAGTACGATGAGGATAAGGACGAAACGCTGATTACCATCTATGGTGACCCAAAGAGCTTTGCGTTGATTCAGAAGTATCTGGAGGATCACAACTACGAAATCACGACAGCTGAGTTCACCTATGTTCCGAACGACTTGAAGGAAGTGACAGACGAGCAGCGTGAGACAATCGAAAAGATGGTTGAACGTCTGGAGGAATTCGATGATGTTCAGAATGTCTATACCAACATGAAGTAGTTAAGCCAGCAAGCTGGATATAATAAGGAGTAAACGGAGTAAACGAAGTTAGCGGCCTTACGGCCTCGAAGTTAACGACAAAAGACTGCTGATGTAAACAACCTGTGGTATTGTCGAACGAAGTGATAACTCCGAGCGAAGCGATAACTCCTAACAAAATGCTAACTCCAATATAATAAATAATAAGGTGAAAGCAATATACCATACACATGGAACATGTTCACAGGCGATAGAGCTGGAGGTGGACGATAATCACGTGGTTCAGAGTGTGAACTTCGTAGGAGGTTGCTCTGGTAATACGCAAGGTATTTCCATGTTGGTACGCGGTCATAAGGCCGAAGATGTTATTAATCGACTGCAGGGCATTCGATGTGGCATGAAATCAACCTCGTGCCCTGATCAGTTGGCTATCGCACTTGCTGAGGCAGTTCGACGAATAGAACAAAACAAAGTAACGAATGAATAGAATGAAAATAGCAGCATGTCTGCTGGGAATGGTGATGGTGTTTGCGGCCTGTCAGGAAAGCAAGCGAGAGAGGATGGAAAGAGAAGCACGTGAGTACACTCAACAGAATTGTCCTCATGCTGAGTTCGAAGATCTCATCTTCCTCGATAGTGTGACATGTCCGAACGACGGTAGCAACAAATTGACCTATTATTATTCCATTCATGGCGATTCGACCGATATGGATGCGATTGAAGAAAATCATGATGAGCTCTTCATGGCGTTGTTGGGAGCTGTACGCAATTCGGTTGATTTGAAGAATGTCAAAGCAGAAGGTTTGGATATTCAATACATCTACTATAATCATCAAACAGGTGAAGAACTGACCACATTCTGTTTCAAACCTGAAGACTATAACTGATGACAAAAGAAGAGCGAATCCTACGTGCCAGAGAGTTGTTCCTGCAAGGATACAATTGTTCTCAGTCCGTTTTCTGCGCTTATGCAGAAGATTACGGGATGCCGCTTGAAATGGCCTTGAGAGTATCTGCGTCTTTGGGTGGAGGAATCGCACGGATGCGTGAAACGTGTGGAGCTGTCTGTGGAATGGCGATGTTGGTAGGAATGGAAGAAGGGCAGACACAACCCAACGACCCACAGCAGAAGCAGAAGAACTATCAGATTGTTCAGCAACTGGCTGGTGAGTTTCGTGAGAAACATGGAAGCATCAAATGCTCTGAATTGTTAGGACTCCGTAAAGATGCGCCTATCGTAGCTGCGCCCGACGAGCGTACAGCTGAGTATTATAAGAAACGTCCCTGCTTGCGGATGATAGAATCTGCAGTAGCAATATTTGAAGACTGGAAGGATGGCAGAGTGGACGATTGCGCTGGTCTCGAAAACCGGTAAACGGGTAACCGTTTCGGGGGTTCGAATCC
>CADBSN010000108.1 GCA_902797255.1 uncultured Bacteroidales bacterium
CAGAAGAAGATAATAAGAGGCTATAGATGTGAGGCACTGGACTTTAGTCCGTATCGATGCACCTTCGCAGTCCTGCTGCTAACTCTGTTGGCAACAAGTTGCTCTGTCGACCGCTTCGTGGGTGAGGATGAATATTTCCTGAAACAAACTCACGTCGTTTCGACTAACAAGAAAGCGACGAAAAACCTGCTGCTCGACGACTACATCCTGCAGACACCCAACAGCAAGTGGTTCGGAGCGAAAATTCCTCTTAAGATCTACTGCCTCGGAGGTGTCGACACCACCAACTGGGCCACACGTCTGTTCCGCAAAATCGGACAAGACCCCATCATCTACGACGAGTATAAAGCAGAACGCACTATTCAAGACTTGCGACAAGTGATGTATAACGAGGGATACATGCACACCAACATCCAACTCAACAAAGCCATCAAAGGCAAGAAAATCAACATCATCTACATCGTCGACCCTGGTACACAGTTCACTATCCACCACATCAAACGCAACGTAGAAGACCCTGCATTGGAACAGTTGATTTGTCAGGCCGACACCCAGAAATCTCTTTTGCAACACGGCATGCCATTCAACATCAACCGTCTCAACGAAGAACGTAACCGCATCGCCACACATCTACGTACGATGGGATATTATAAGTTCTACAAAGAAATCATTACCTTTGAAGCCGACACCTGTCGAGGAAGCACAGAAGTTGACATCACGATGAACATACCGCTTCATATAGAGAACAACCGTTCTACACCACACCCTCATCAGCAGTATCATATCGGTAATCTCAACTATTTTGTCGACACAAACGGCTCCACAGATACCCTGCAGCTCAACCGCATCAGATACAAAGATACGAATATCTATTATGGCGACCGACTCCGATTCCGTCCACACCTGCTCACGTCCAACACCCTCATTCACCCAGGCGACCTCTACAACGAAGACTATCAGAAGCTCACCTATCGATACCTCACCCGTCTGCGAGCCCTCAACTATTCCAATATCAAGTTCGAGGAACAAGACGATGAACCCTCCCCTACCCTCGACTGCAACATCATCATCAACCATGCTGCATCCAAGTCTATCAGTTTCGACCTCGAAGGCACCAACTCAGCAGGCGACTTAGGTATTGCAGCCAGCACATCGTTTACCCACAAAAACGTGTTCCGTGGTTCTGAGAGTGTGACAGTCAAACTACGTGGCGCCTACGAGGCCATCACGGGTCTTGAAGGTTACGACGGCCACAACTACATCGAATGGGGCGGTGAGGCCACACTAGGCTTCCCAGGGTTCCTTTTGCCAATTGTCAGCAAACGGTTCGGAGCCACCCACAGTGCCACCTCAGAGATCTCCCTGCAGTACAACATGCAGAACCGTCCTGAGTTCAACCGTCGTGTTCTCACAGCAGCCTGGCGCTATAAGTGGAGCAACTTCAGTCAGAAAGTTGCCCATCGATTCGATCTGCTAGAAATCAACTACGTCTACATGCCGTGGATATCCAGAACCTTCAAAGTGCAATACCTCGACTCGCTTGGCAAGACCAACGCCATCCTGAAATACAACTACGAGAACCTTCTCATCACCAAACTCGGCTATACCTACGCTTTCAACTCCTTGGGCACGGCCACAACGACCACATACGGAAAGAACGCCTACACCATTAAGTTCAACGTCGAGACGGCAGGCAACCTACTCGAAGGCATCACAGACCTCTTTGGTGCAGAATACACCGAAGATGGCAAACGTAAGTTCTGCGGCATCGCCTATGCACAATATGTGAAAGGAGACTTCGATTTCTCGAAGAGTTTCCGTATTGATAAGAATAACTCTGTAGCTATCCATGCAGCAGTAGGAATCGCATACCCCTACGGAAACTCCAACATCCTGCCATTTGAAAAACGTTACTTCGCAGGTGGAGCCAACAGTGTTCGTGGTTGGTCCGTCCGTTCGCTCGGGCCAGGTGCCTACAACGGAGCTGATCGCGGCATCAATTTCATCAACCAGTCGGGCGACCTCAAGCTCGACTTGAGCATCGAATACCGTGCCTTCCTCTTCTGGAAGTTCAACGGAGCACTCTTCATCGATGCCGGCAACATCTGGACCATACGCGACTATGCAGACCAACCAGGTGGAGCCTTCCATTTGAAGGACTTCTATCGCCAGATTGCTGTAGCCTACGGACTCGGACTCCGCATGAACCTCGACTTTTTCATCCTTCGCTTCGATGCAGGTATGAAAGCCATCCATCCAGCCTACCACGGACGCGATCACTACCCCATCGCACATCCGGTCCTCAGCCGTGACTTCTCCTTCCATTTCGCTGTAGGCCTCCCATTCTAATCCATCATCACATATAGAAAAAGGATGCAAACCATTGGTTTACATCCTTACTGTTGTAGCGCCTACGAGAATCGAACTCGTGTTCCATGCGTGAGAGGCATGTGTCCTAGCCGCTAGACGAAAGCGCCATGTGATTTACTATTGGACAATTTGCTATTGACTATTTAAGAGAATGAGTGTGCGGAAGGAGGGGGATTCGAACCCCCGGTACGGTTACCCGCACGGCAGTTTAGCAAACTGCTGGTTTCAGCCACTCAC
>CADBSN010000109.1 GCA_902797255.1 uncultured Bacteroidales bacterium
CAGTTCGAAGTCGGGATTGTCCATCGGAGTGAACGAATAGCGATGATTGAAGAACATCGCTTGCCACTGGCGGACATTGCCTAGGAAGTTGTTGTTGAGCAGGATGATCTTTACTGGAGACTTCTGTTCCATGATGGTTCCTAGTTCCTGAATGGTCATCTGCAAACCTCCATCACCTACAAACAGACAAACCGTACGATCGGGTGCTCCAAACGTGGCACCGATGGCAGCAGGAAGTCCGAAGCCCATTGTGCCGCAACCACCCGAAGTGACCACACTATGTCCCTTCGTGAACTTGAAGTAACGGCATCCGAACATCTGGTTTTGACCTACATCGGTCACGAGAATCGCTTCGTTCTTTGTTGCTTCACTCACCTTACGGATGACCTCAGCCATCAACAGCGGTCCTTCTTTCGGATGGATAGCCTTATCAATAACCTTCTTGTACTCCTTCTCTGCGTATGGCTTGAACGATTCAACCCATTCTGTATGTTTAATTCTGTGAACCTTCTCTGTCACAGCTGCAAGGGTCTGCTTGCAATCACCCAGCACCGCCAAGTCTACTTTCACGTTCTTGTTGAACTCGCTCGGATCAATGTCGAAATGGATAATCTTTGCTTGTTTGGCGTATGTATTGAGGTTACCTGTCACACGGTCATCGAAACGCATACCGACTGCAATGAGTAAGTCACATTGGTTGGTCTGTACGTTTGGACCAAGGTTCCCATGCATACCCAGCATACCCATATTGAGTGGATGGTCAGACGGGAGATCGGACAACCCCAGTAAGGTGCAGCCAACAGGAATATCTGCTTTTTCGATAAGGTTGAGCAACTCCTGATGTGCGTTACCCAACTCAATACCCTGTCCTGCCAATAGCAAAGGACGGTCAGCATGATTGATAAGATATGCTGCCTGCTCAATTGCCTCTTCGTTGACTGTAGGAACTGGCTGATAGCTGCGGATAAAATCGACGTTCTCTGGTTTATACTCCACCATACTGGTTTGAGCATTCTTTGCGAAGTCGAGCACGACTGGTCCAGGACGACCTGTACGAGCGATGTAGAACGCACGGCTAACTGCCCATGCCACGTCTTCTGCCCGACGAATCTGATAGCTCCATTTCGAGATAGGGTTGGTCACATTCACCACATCCACTTCTTGGAAAGCATCAGTTCCTAGCATTGCAGCACCTACCTGACCGCAAATCACAACCATTGGGGTGGAATCGATCATCGCATCAGCCACACCTGTGATTGTGTTCGTGGCACCAGGTCCACTGGTTACAATGGCGCAACCCACCTTACCCGATACACGGGCATAACCTTGAGCGGCATGAACAGCTCCCTGCTCATGACGTACCAAGATGTGGTTCAAACGGTCTGTATAGTCATAAAGAGCATCATAAACAGGCATGATTGCGCCTCCTGGATATCCGAATAGTGTTTCGACACCTTCGTTCAGCAAAGAACGCATCAAAGCCTCAGCTCCTGTTATGAGACCCTCCCCCGTGTCCCTCCCTATAGGGCGGGGAGTAGTATCAATCTCATTCTTACGTTGGTTCATATCTTTCTTAATCAATTATTCTCACGCCTCCTTTATCTGCACTGCTTACACTCTGTGCGTATGCTCTCAACGACTTGCTGACGACTCGATTCCGGCGCAAAGGTTGCTGTGGACGTGCTGCCAATTCTTCGTCGCTTAGACGAACGTTGATGCTACGGTTTGGAATATCAATCTCGATGATGTCGCCATCCATAATCTTACCAATATTGCCACCGTTAGCTGCCTCAGGCGAGATATGTCCAATGCTTAATCCGCTTGTACCTCCAGAGAAACGTCCGTCAGTAATCAATGCACATTCTTTGCCTAGATGCATCGACTTAATATACGAAGTTGGGTAAAGCATTTCCTGCATACCAGGACCACCCTTTGGACCTTCGTGGGTGATGACAACTACATCACCAGACTTCACCTTGCCGCCAAGGATGCCCTCGCAAGCGTCTTCCTGTGAATCGAACACCACAGCAGGACCAGCAAACTTCCATATGCTTTCATCCACACCTGCGGTCTTTACTACGCAACCGTCTTGAGCGATGTTGCCAAAGAGGATAGCCATTCCGCCGTCCTTTGTATAAGCATGTTCTATATCACGGATACAGCCGTTTTCACGATCCGTATCGAGTGTCTCGTAGTTAGTGTTCTGGGCTCCGAGTTTGTTGCAGAACACACCAGCAGGTGCACTACTATAAATGCGCTTTGCGTTTTGGTCAATATTTGCTTTGAGGATACTGTATTTCTCGATGTCTTCTGCCAACGTAGCACCATTTACGCGCTTTACCGATGTGTCAATCAATCCACCCTTGGCCAGTTCGCCAAGCAGGTTCAACATGCCACCTGCACGTCCGCATTCCTGTACGCTGTATTTCTGAGAATTAGGTGCGAGTTTGCAAAGAAACGGGGTCTTGCGTGAGAGGATATCAATGTCGGCCATCGTGAAATCCACTTCTGCCTCCTGAGCTACAGCCAATAGATGAAGTACAGTATTGGTGCTGGCTCCCATCGCGATGTCGAGGGTCATAGCGTTGAGGAATGCCTGACGGGTAGCGATGCTACGTGGCAACACGCTTTCGTCACCATCCTCATAGTATGCAAAGGCATTCTTCACCACTTGACGAGCTGCTGCTTTCATCAGTTCTACACGGTTCACATGGGTTGCTAGAATCGTTCCGTTGCCAGGTAAACTTAATCCGATAGCCTCGGTGAGGTTGTTCATAGAGTTCGCGGTAAACATTCCAGAGCAGCAACCGCAACCAGGACAAGCACGGTTTTCTACCTCTGCGAGTTCAGCGTCGCTCACAGTTGGGTCGGCACCCTTAACCATCGCAGCAATTAGATCGAGGTTCTCTCCTTTGTACTTACCTGCTTCCATAGGACCGCCGCTTACAAACACAGCTGGGATATTCAGTCGCATGGCTGCCATCAGCATACCCGGAGTAATCTTGTCGCAGTTCGAAATGCAGATCATTGCATCTGCCTTGTGGGCATTGCACATGTATTCCACGGAGTCAGCAATGATGTCGCGGCTTGGCAGCGAATAGAGCATGCCGTCGTGTCCCATTGCGATACCATCATCGATGGCAATCGTGTTAAACTCTGCAGCATAGCATCCCAAACGTTCAATCTCTGCCTTAATTATTTGACCAGCCTCATGCAGATGAGTATGTCCAGGTACAAACTGTGTAAACGAATTGACAATTGCAATGATTGGTTTACCGAATTGTTCACGTTTCATTCCGTTGGCCACCCACAAAGCTCTGGCTCCTGCCATACGGCGACCTTCCGTGCAAACAGCACTCCGTAACTGATGTTTCATTTTTCTTTATAAAATTTAGAACTGCAAAAAATGCAGTTCATTGAAGTTTTGAACTGCAAATTTACAACTATTTGGCGAATTGGCAATCATTTTTCTACGAAAACTGCCTTTTCTCCTTGCTTTTTGTCATCATTTCCTGCCTTTTGACTTTCTATGCTAGTCGCTCATTCGCTTTTCACCTGTTACTAGTTCATCGAGTACAGGCCATCCTTCTTGGTCGAAATGCATCTTCTTAATAACGAGTTTTGAGGCTCCGTTGTTGGCGCGTGCATAGCCATGAGCCATGAAGTACCATTGATTGTCGAATTGATAAGCAGAGGTGTGGCCGATACCATAGTAGTCTTCATCACGCTGAGCGAGAATCTCTCCTCCACCAGCCGCCATATCCTTACCGTTTTTGTCAAGATAAGGACCGGATACTTTCTTCGAACGACCTACAACCGTCTTATAGTTGCTATTTGCTCCTTTGCAGCAATAGTCCCATGATACAAATAGATAATAGTACTTGCCTTCCTTTATGATAAAAGGGGCTTCAATGGCGTTAGCTCCTGCGTCAGGTGCTTGGTTGGCTCGTTCCATATCTTCTTTTGAGACGAGTTGAGCCATCTGGTTGCGCAGATAGCGACGTGCGATGGTCTTTGGTTCGCCTTTGGGTGTACGGAAATCTTTATCGAGTTTAACCAGTTGTATGCCGTCCCAGAACGAACCCCATGTCAGCCAGGGATTGCCTTTCTCGTCGACGATGAGGTTGGGGTCGATGGCGTTCCAGTTGGTTTTGCGTTGAATGCTTCGAACCACCATACCCTGATCTTCCCATTTGTAGTCTGGCGACTCAGGATTAAGCGTACGGTTTGTCATCAATCCGATAGCAGAACCGTTCTTTCCAAACGTGGAACAGCTGTAATACATGTACCATGTGCCGTTATGCTCACTGATATCGGGGGCCCATGTGTGTCCTCGATAGCCTGGAACGGAATCGATAGCCCATTGAGGGATTGTTGGCATGACGGAACGACTTGGCTGCCACGTCTTCATATCTGTGGAGGTCATACAGCCGATTCCTTGTCCAGTGGAAAATATATAATAGATTCCATCGCAACGTGCCATCACAGGATCGTGTACATCGGGGGTTGAGGCATCGAAATTGAATCGTGGTCTACGGTTTTCATTTTGCGCAGAACAATTCAGAATGATAAAACCGAATGTAATAATGAGTAAAGAGAGTCTTTTCATGGCAATATCCTTGATGTTAAATGTAAAATATTAAATGTCGAATAGAAATCAATTATCACTGCAAAAATACAAAAAAAACAGGTTCGAATGGTTAGATTGATGAATAAATCACAAAAAACATGAAAATTATTGTCCATATTGAATAAAATTCGTACATTTGCAATGTAACTAAACCTAGAATAAGATGAAAGAAGTAAAAATCACGAAGCGTGCGCATGATGAAATACGACGCAGTTTCTCTTCGAGAGCACAGATTAACAGCCTGCGCACCGACCCAGAATTGACAGAGATAGTAGATAATTTCGCGTTCGACAAGACACTGCAGCAGTCGGAAGGCTATGTTTTGGAGAAGACTCGCGTGATGTGTATTCTTGCGGCAACGATTGGCTGTAACGCAATCAATGAATTTAAACTCTTTGTTGACGCATGTCTTAACTTTGGCGTTAAGCCTCGTGAGATTCGTGAGATTGTCTATATGGCCTATCCATATGTGGGTGCCGCATTATTGGTTGACTATACCTTGTTGATGAATGATATCTTCGAGAACAATGGCATTCGTTTGCCACTCGATCCTCAGAACACTGTAGAGAACGATGAGGAGGCATTTAAGCGTGGATTGGAACTGATGGATGAGACTTTCGGCCCTGGTGCTGGTGAAAGCATGATTGCGTCAGCTCCAAAGGGGCAAGAACACATCGGTAAGTTCATGGCAGAATACTGCTTTGGTTATTTCTATTCTCGTAATGGCATTGACACCCAGCATCGTGAACTTATCTGCTTCTGCCTTATCGCAGCTATGGGTGGATGTGATGACCGTCTGCTGGTACATGCTCGTGGATGTAGGAATCATAAGATTACAAAGGACGAGATGATTGCTGTAGCGACCGTTATCCTGCCATGGATTGGTTTTCCACGCACACTCAACGCAGTCAATATCATCAATAAAGCTTATAGCACAGAACAGGTGATGTAAAAAATAAAATAAAAATTAAAAAAGCTCCACAACGGGAGCTTTTTTTAGTTCATGATTGCAAAGTAGTCGACGATGCCTAACAAGTGGTTGTCCTTGTCTACAACCAACAGAGAGTGAATCTTGTACTTATGAAACATATATTGAATCTGGGTGAGCTTGGCATCTGGATTGATGGTTTTTGGGGTCTTTGTCATCGCTTCGGATACGGAGATATTGAATACATTCTCTTTTGATCCCTCTACTGCACGACGGATGTCACCATCGGTGATGATACCTAATATACGCTCATCACGCATCACAACTCCAAGTCCTAGATGTCCGTTGCTGATTGAGATGAGTGCATCGATCAGTTTCATCTCAGGTGGAATGATTGGCAGATGTTCTGTATACATCACGTCCTTCACCTTTGTCACCAATTTCTTTCCCAACAGCCCCCCAGGATGGAACATGGCAAAATCCTGTGCCTTAAAATGGCGTAACTCAATAAGTACACATGCAAGTGCGTCACCCATCGCCATCGCTGCTGTGGTAGATGAAGTAGGAGCTAGATTGAGTGGGCAGGCTTCTTTCTCTACATATACGTTGATGTTATGAGTTGCTGTATGGGCAAGGAGTGATTTGGGATTGCCTGTCATCGCTACGATAGGCAAATGACGTTCGTTCAGAAAGGCTGCCATACGCAGAATCTCATCAGAATTGCCTGAGTTGGATATTAGCAAAGCTACATCGTTCTCCGTAATCATACCCAGATCGCCATGTAGCGCATCGAGTGGATTTATATAAAACGCTGGTGTACCTGTGCTGGCCAATGTGGCAGCGACTTTCGCTGCAATATGACCCGATTTACCCACTCCTGACACTACTACGTGTCCTTTACAATTAAACAACAAATTGACAGCTCCGTCGAAATTACCATCAAGTTGAGGAATCAAATCCAACAATGCTTGCGATTCGTCCTTCAGACAACGTGCAGCTATGTCTCTTATTTCCATATCAATCAATCAAAGATTTCACTACTGACTCAAAGTCTTTCAAATATAACATATTAGGTCCATCGCTCAATGCCTTCTCAGGGTCAGGATGTATCTCAAAAAAGAACCCCGTTGCACCAAAGGCTTTTGCTGCTAAGGCCATTGCTGGCACAAACTCGCGATTGCCTCCTGTTTTGCCTCCCATTGCACCAGGACGCTGCACAGAATGCGTGCAATCCATGATGACGGTATCGGTAAATTGCTTCATGTCGGCAATATTTCGGAAGTCGACTGCTAAGTTGTTATATCCGTAGATATTTCCGCGTTCCGTCAACCAAACCTGATTGTTCCCGCTCTCACGAACTTTCTGTACGGGATATTGCATGTCGATACCGCTGAGGAACTGAGCTTTTTTGATGTTCACAATCTTGCTGGTCTTTGCTGCTGCAACTAACAGATCTGTTTGACGACAGAGGAATGCAGGAATTTGCAACACATCAACTACCTCAGAAACAGGTTGAGCTTGCCAACTCTCATGGATGTCTGTCAGAACTTTCAACCCAAATGTCGACTTCACATCAGTTAGCATCTGCAGCCCTTTCTCTATGCCAGGACCACGATACGAATGGAGCGATGTGCGATTGGCCTTGTCATACGATGCTTTGAAGATGATGTTAAGCCCATACGCTTCATTCAGTCGAACTAATTCTCTTGCAACCTCATTGAGTACGTCCATCGACTCAATCACACATGGACCTGCTATGAGTGTTATCTGTTTATTCATCTTTTCTTTTAGTATATGTTAACACGAAATCATCAAACACCTTATAATATATAATATAGGTGTCGTTCTCTTTCAAATCCTCTAGTTGAAAATCTCCTTCGTATTGGGTCTCATCAAATGGGTATATTTTCATTTCATCAATAAAATTCACACCCTCACGTCCAAGTGTCTTGAACACTGTCTCTTTTGCTGACCAATGCAGCAACATTCCTACGATGGTATTTGCACATTCGTCATCTCGGATGAAACGACTTCTTACACGCTCCACACGAGTCTTCTTCTCCTTATCATCGAATATGTTGGTCTTATCTTCCATCCGTTCTATCTGTTCAACGTCGATACCTACAATTGCTCTTTCTGAAAGCGCAATGGCTACATATCCCTTTGTGTGGGATATGCTGATATGTAAACCCTCATAATCTGGCAATAGGGGAGCACCTTGATCATTGTAGCCGATATGTATTTGGCGGTCAAGTACCGTATAGAGTAGCACGCGAACAGCTGTCCACTCAACCCTTCGAAACTCAGAACTGAATTGCTGTTCAGCTTCGTTTTGGACGGATTCTGCATCAGGTAACAAACTGAGTAATTCCTCGTATTCCTCCGTCACATGCCACACGGCTACGCGTATGCCGTCAATATGTTTATCGTAGTATAACATTAGAATGGAGGTTCATCGCTTTCAGATACCCTCATACTTGGTTGAGGGGTCGAAGCTGGTGGAATATTATTAGGGATACTTGGACCTGCTGGAGTTGCATTGCTCTTTGGTGTCAGCATTTCCATGTTGTTCACCATAATCTCGATGACCTGACGGCTGATTCCATGTTTGTCGGTATAGTTACGGCTTTGTATCTTGCCTTCCACATATAACTTATCACCCTTATGGACATATTTCTCTACGGTCTCCGCCAGTTTGTCCCAAAATATCAGGCTGTGCCATTCCGCACGTTCTGGTACTTGGGTTCCATCACGCATGGTAAATGCACGATCTGTGGTTGCCAATCTGACAGATGCAACACACACACCCGTATCTAGATATCTGACAGTTGGTTCTTGACCAACGTTGCCAATCAACATTACTTTGTTCAATGACATTGTATAACAATTGATAATTAATAATGTATAATAATTATTTCTTTTGGGGAAGTTAGGAGGACGCTACTGTTTTAACAACCAATAATCCAAGATCGTCATTGCTGCCATTGCTTCAACAATAGGTACTGCACGGGTGAGCACGCATGGGTCGTGTCGTCCTTTTGCGGAGAATACAACCTCCTCTCCAGCCGTGTTGACTGTATGTTGCTCACGAAGGATGGTCGGTACTGGTTTAAACAGCACACGGAACAAGATATCTTCACCGTTGCTAATGCCTCCTTGAATACCTCCACTGTGATTAGTGCGTGTACGGATACTTCCGTTATCGTTATAGAACTCGTCATTCATCTCTGAGCCCTTCAATCCTACTCCCTCAAATCCCTCACCTAGGTCAAATCCTTTCACAGCATTGATGGAAAGCATAGCGGCTCCGAGGGCTGCATTGAGTTTGCCAAAGACGGGTTCCCCCAGTCCTACAGGACAATTCCTAATGGTACATCCGATGATACCTCCGATACTATCGTTTTCTTCGCGTACGGCTTTCACAACTTCCTCAAATTGTGTTTGACGTTCCTCTTTGGTTCCTTGTAGTTTGCAATTACCCACCTGCAGGATGTCTGCTTCAATTTCTATATTTTTCTGACGCAATACTAACTTTGCAAATGCACCACCAACAACCCTACACAGAGTCTCACGTGCTGAGGTGCGTCCACCTCCTCTATAGTCTCGAATACCGTACTTCATCTGATAGGTGTAGTCCGCATGCGATGGACGGTATATCTCCTTGATATTCGTGTAATCTGCTGAGTGATGGTCGGCATTGCGTACGATGAATCCGATAGGACAGCCAGTAGTCTTCCCTTCGAACACACCAGAGAGGATTTCCACCTTATCTGCCTCGTTACGACTGGTCGTCAGTATTCCTTGCCCAGGACGACGGCGGTCGAGTTCTGATTGTATGAATTCCATATCGACATCAATACCAGAAGGCATACCGTCAATCACACCTCCTAATGCCTCACCATGACTTTCGCCAAAGGTGGTCAACTTGAATATGTTACCGAATGTATTCATTGTACACATCCTCCGCAACCGCTTTCACAGCCACCTTCATCTCCACATCCACTACATCCACCGCCGCAGTTTCCACAACCTCCACAACCACCACTGAGGGCAGTGATCATCTGGGTCACTTCTTCGTTCGTCGCTTCACGATGGGTCACTACGGTGCCTACGAAATGTAGGTCTTGTCCTGCGCGTGGATGGTTTAGGTCGATTGTCACGGCATCATCCTTAACTTCGATGACCACTCCGTTGAATCGGCTGCCATCCTCACCTTGTAAAGGGATGATGTTACCTTCATAAATATGTGTTGAGTCGAACTTACCGTTTTGCATGAAATTCACTTTCGGTACATCGAACATCAATTGTTCATCAAACTGACCGTAGGCTTTATCGCATGGAATGACGAAATCGAATTTGTCCCCCTCCTTCAAAGGGTCGAGTTCATCCTCGAATGGTTCGAGCACAGCGTTGAGTTTGCTGATGAACATGAATGGATGCTCTATAGAGCATTCTTCCACTAACTCTTCTTTGTCGTTCTCGCCCTCTTTGACATACAATTTGTAAGCAACTGAGATATAGTTGTTCTTTATTGCCATTTTTACGTTTAATTATCGTTAATTTCTTTAATTTATTTTGCAAATATACGAATAATTAGGGAAGAATCACTAATTTTGCAGTGAAATTATTGATTAAAAGGACAAAAGAGATTATAAAATTGCCATGAACAAAGTTTTTTTGACAATTATTGGTGTTCTGTTACTGGTTAGTTGCAACCCGTCAGGCACTAATCGCGGACCTGAAAAAGAGCGGGGGGCAAACGAGCCTGCTCCGCTAGCTAAGAAGGTGCGTAAACCACTGAGTTTTTCTGGAACCTTCTACCAGATTACCAATGTCGGAAGTCCCAACATCATCTTTACAGAAGGCGACTATAGTATCGAAGCAGAAGCTCCTGAGAACCTCTTTAATGCCATCAATGTCAATGTAGACAGTAATGTGCTGACTGTTAGCGTCGATAATGAGGATAGACTTGGAATTGATACGTTCGGCAATAGCCGTTCGCCTATCACCTTATATATCTCATGCCCTAGCCTCCAGTTACTAGCTATCTGTGGAACAGGTAGTTTCCAATCTATTGGCACTATCCATAACGACAACATGCATGTAGGGTGTCTTGGAACTGGTTCTATCGACTTGGACACAGTGATGACAGCGGGCTCCTTTAAGTACGAGAGTTCGGACGATGGAAATGCTATTTTCCGTCACATTCAGTCGGCACAGGAGTGCAACCTGTTGGTTTCTGGGACAGGTAGTACCACAGCTGATGTCGATGTGGCCGATAGACTGTTGGTGCAGAACGACTATACGGGCAATGTCTCCGTAAGCGGAAAGGCCAAAGTGGCCGAAGTAACTTTACTTGAGGAAAGCAATTGTGTCGTTGCATTTGATGCCGACAGACTCAACCTCACAACTTTGCGTGGCAATGTAGTCTTGAAAGGGAAATACAAACAGAAAGACGTTCATCAAGGAAAGAATGCTAAGATTAGTTTATAGTTGAGATGAAAAGGTATAACGTGAAATCTAAAATGGATAAGAATCTTTTTCTGCTTTTTGCTTTTCTGTTGCTTCCCCTTGGTGGAGTCGGAGAAGGGCGGCTTTCTGCACAGACAATAGGAAATGAACAAGGCTATATGTGTAATACACCACTTCCGTATCTGCCTTATAAACTTGATGTGCTGTTCATTGGTAACTCCTTTTCTATCGATGCCTGTACCGCGCTGCCACAGTTGCTACGATCCTCGAAACTCAGCACAGTAGCCGTGTATGTACTCTATAAGGGTGGTTGCTCCATGAAACAACACTACGAGTATTATCTCAACAACGAGCCTGTGTACGAACTATGGATGTTTGATTCTCGTGGCGAAAAGAAACTTGAGAACAAAACGACTATACGTAATGTTATGAAGCGATTTGCTTACGATGTCGTAGTGTTTCAACAATATTCGTTGGAGTCGGGCAACTACGAATCCTATGAGCCTTATTTGTCGAAGGTGTTGCAGGCGTATAAAATTAACACTATTTCCCCTCGAACAACGTTTGCTTTTAATCAGACCTGGGCTTATTCTTCCCGTCACAAGGACATTAAACGTTATGGTACACAGGAAGAGATGTGGCGGAAAATATGTGAGGCGTCCAACGACATGAAACAGAAGTCGGGTATTGATATCATCATTCCTTGTGGAACTGCGGTTCAGAACGCACGAAGCCTCACTTCTGTTACTACCGACAACGAATGGACCCGTGACAATCAGCATATCAGCACCTATCAAGGACGGTACTTATTAGCTTGTACTGTGTTCGAAACCCTCATCGCACCTTGTTTTAATGTCAATCTTCGTGATGATCGTAGCATTTATGGGAAGAAAGAACCCGATATAGTTAATGATTCCAATCGTCGACAGATACAAAATTGTGCCAAACTTGCTGTTGCCAACAACTACAGTATCAGTGAATTTGTCAATGAAGAATAGATTGTTTAGACGGAGTTAGTCACGCCGCGTCTTATGGGTGTGTGCGACGGAACTCATCCAACTGCTTGAAGCAGTGGCGGTTGATAATCTCTTCCAACTTACGGTCGTGGTTGGTTCTGGTGATAGGTCTAGAACCGCCGAGTACCATCAGACATCCGCTCGACTTTGGCATAGGGGATACCCAGGAAAGCCATTGTGCCTTCCTGAATGATGCCTTGAACCTGACCCGATTGGGCCTTTACGATAGGAAGCTCATTTACTTGTGCAGAGCTTAGTGCTGACATGGTCACGAGGACTGTAAATACAATTTGCCTCATACTGATTTGATTGAGTTTTCACCGCAAAGAGACGAAAAAAATACAGTTTCGAGTTTAGAGCTCTGCGTTTTGTGATGATTTTTCACTTTTCACTTTTCACTTTTTACTTTTTTTGTAACTTTGCAGTGAAAATAATGTGATTATGGGAAAAGGTAAGTTGGCGAAGTTTGCCGATATGGCTGCCAATCCATTGGTGGTTGAGTGTCCGTTTTGGAAGTTAAAGGCGGATGATGGTTTTGCGTTGAAAGGACGTTGGAATGCCGATTTCTTTAAAAACGACAACCCGATTGTGTTGGAGTTAGGATGTGGGAGAGGAGAATATACGGTGGGATTAGCTCGCCAATATGGGGACAAAAATTTCATTGGAGTGGATATCAAAGGAGCTCGAATGTGGCATGGAGCACAAGAGGCGTTGAACGAAGGATTGACGAATGTAGGTTTTCTGCGTACAAGCATAGAATTCATCCATGAGATGTTTGCAGAGAACGAGGTGAGCGAGATTTGGCTCACGTTCAGCGACCCACAGATGAAGAAACCTACCAAGCGTCTTACGTCCACATATTTCATGGAGCGCTATCGTAAATTCCTCATGGATGATGGAGTCCTTCACCTAAAGACCGATTCGAATTTCATGGCTACCTACACTCGCTTGATGGCAGAGCATAATCACCTGCCTATCGAGCAATGGACAGATGATCTTTATCACTCATCTGACCTCTCACCTCTGATCTCTCACCTCTTAACAATTCGTACTTATTACGAACAAATGTGGCTTGATCGGGGTCTTACCATCAAGTACATTAGGTTCCGCCTGCCACACGATGGTATGCTATCGGAGCCAGATGTGGAAATCCCGATTGATGAGTATCGTTCGTACGACCATGAGGTGCTGACAACAGTGAAAACAAGAAAATAAGATACGTGTATGACAATCTATCCAAAATTAATTATGGACGCACTCACCACAGTGCGTTATCCAGGTAACGGCAAGAATCTTGTGGAGGCTGAAATGGTGGAAGACGATCTGCGGATTGACGGGATGAACGTTTCGTTCTCCCTTATCTTCCCCAAAAATCCAGATCCGTTTAGCAAGTCGGTTATGAAAGCTGCAGAGACGGCCATTAAGACATTTGTAAGTTCGGAGGTATTGGTAAACATTAAGGCAAAATACCTCACTTCAGAACAGCAAAAAGAGGAGGAGCCACCTGTACTGCCAGGAGTGAAACATGTCATCGCAGTATCGTCGGGTAAGGGTGGTGTCGGTAAGTCAACCGTAGCAGTCAACCTCGCCATCGGATTGGCCAAGATGGGCTATCGTGTTGGATTGCTCGATACAGATATTTTCGGCCCGTCCATTCCTAAGATGTTCCAGGTAGAGGATGCACGTCCTTATGCGGTGAATGTGGATGGGAAAGACTTGATTGAACCCATTGAGAAATACGGTGTGAAGCTACTCTCAATTGGATTCTTCGTTGACCCAGAACAAGCTACACTATGGCGTGGAGGAATGGCTTGTAATGCCCTGAAGCAACTGATTACGGAGGCTCAATGGGGCGAACTCGACTATTTCGTGATGGACACTCCTCCAGGCACGAGCGACATCCATCTTTCGTTGATTCAGTTGCTCAATATCACAGGTGCCGTGATTGTCAGCACACCACAACAGGTAGCATTGGCTGATGCACGCAAGGGTATCAACATGTACATGAACGAAAAGGTGAATGTGCCGATACTGGGATTGGTTGAGAATATGGCGTGGTTCACACCAGCCGAATTGCCCGACAATAAATACTATATCTTTGGTAAGGAAGGATGTAAGCAACTGGCAGAGGAACTTAATGTACCACTACTGGCACAGATTCCGTTGGTTCAGAGCATCTGTGAGAATGCCGATAACGGTGAACCGCCTGTGCTTCGACCTGCATCGCCAGAGGGAATAGCCTTTATGAGTCTAGCAGCGAAAGTGGTGACGAGAGTGGATGGGTTAGAGGTAAAAGATATAAGGTAAGAAAAATGGGCGAAACGAAGGCAGACAGAAGGGCTTTGATTGCGTTGGCTGTAGTAGCGTGCGTGATTGTTTTGGGCTTCGTGCTGTTTGGTGGAAAGAGTGAAGTGCCTGCAATGGATTCATCAACTGTTGATTCTGCTACGATAGTTGCTTTGCCTGCTCCTACGACAGTTCCACAACAGGATACCATAACGGCACCAACCAGTTTCGACCCCAATACAGTTGATTCTTCTGCTTTGGTTGCGTTAGGACTCCAACCCTATCAGGCTCATGCATGGATACGCTATCGCGAGGCTGGTGGGTTGTTCTACGAACCTCAGGACATTGAACGTCTTTACACGCTTAGCGAAGAAGACATACAACGTTTGATGCCGAAAGTGAAGATACGAGCAGCTTCACATGTTCATAGAAACAATTATCATAGAGAATGGAATCACAATCGACATACGGCTGACAGCAATCGCACAATGACGAGTAGGACAGAGAAAGCTACCATTAATGTACAGAAATTCGACAAGCTCACAAAGGTGGAGGTGAACACAGCTGATACGAACCTGCTGAAACGGATACCTGGAATTGGGTCAAACATCGCTCGCTGGATTGTGGAGCGCAGAGAAAAATTAGGCGGTTTCTACACTGTGAATCAGTTGCTTGAAGTGAAACATGTGGAACCCTCGATGCTCGAGTGGTTTACCGTTGATGTCACTCAGATTCAACCTATCCGCTTGAATAAAATGACGTTTGCTGAGATGTCCCGTTTTCCCTATATCGGTTATGATAAAGCAAAAGCCATCAGCAATTACCAGCGTATTTACGGTCCCATTTTAGATGAAGAACAGCTTCGTGCTACTCATATCTTTACAGATGAGGAACTGGAAAAATTGAAGAATTACATTTTTTGAAACAATTCCTGCATAGGTTCGCAATCTTTTTTGTACCTTTGCATCGTTTTGACAATCGTATGAATATTTTCAAGAAGAATCCAAAGAACTGGCACCTACTCAAGGGTCAGCCGATAACAGAGATGGACAAACGTATCCTGAGTTTTCAGAACCAAGGAAAGCTATGTCCTTCGCGTAACCTGATTAAGACCCCAGAACAGATTGAGGGCATCCGTAAAGCGGGGGTACTCAATACAGCCGTGCTTGACCTTGTGGCAGAGAAGATACACGAGGGAATGACTACTGAGGCAATCAACCGACTTGTGCATGAGTTTACCGTCAGTCATGGCGGCATCCCTGCACCGTTGAACTACGAGGGATATCCCAAAAGCGTGTGTGTGTCGAGAAATGATATCGTGTGTCACGGTATTCCTAGCGAGGACGAAGTGTTGGAAGAGGGAGATATCGTGAATGTAGACGTAACCACTATCCTCAATGGTTACTATGCTGATGCCAGCCGTATGTTCATCATCGGTAAGACCACCCCTGAACGCGAACGGTTGGTACGTGTAGCCAAGGAATGCCTGGAGATTGGTGCAGAGGTTTGTAAACCTTTCACGTTTGTGGGCGATATGGGTAATGCTATTGCAAAACACGCTCACAAGAACGGCTATACCATTGTACGTGATTTATGTGGACATGGTGTCGGTAATGCGTTTCATGAGGAACCCGATGTGGAGCATTACGGCAAGAAGGGTACAGGTATGTTGCTGGTACCAGGTATGGTGTTCACCATCGAGCCGATGGTCAATGCCGGCGATTGGGAGGTCGTAGTGGACGAAGAAGATGGTTGGACGGTTTATACAGAGGACTATTCCGACTCTGCTCAGTGGGAGCATACCTTCCTGATGACGGAAGACGGTTTGGAGATATTGACGTATTAGACGATAACGAAAGGCCAAGGTCAAGGTTAGTAAATAGTAAATGGTTGAATAGTAAATGATATATATACTTGCAATAGAATCATCGTGTGACGACACCTCGGCAGCTGTGCTGAGGGATGGTGTGTTGCTGTCGAATGTGACAGCCAGTCAGGCGGTGCATGAACAATATGGTGGAGTGGTGCCAGAATTGGCCAGTCGTGCTCACGAACAGAACATCGTTCCTGTGGTCGATCAGGCATTGAAGCGTGCAGGAGTGGAGAAAGAACAACTCTCTGCGATTGCTTTCACGCGAGGACCTGGATTGATGGGAAGCCTGTTGGTGGGTGTGAACTTCGCAAAGGGGTTAGCGCTCTCGTTGGGCATTCCGCTCATCGACGTGAACCACCTACAGGGACATGTGCTGGCACATTTCATCCGTGAGGAAGGCGAACCCTATAGTCCTCCTCCATTCCCGTTCCTTTGTCTGTTGGTTAGTGGGGGCAACAGCCAGATTATCCGTGTGAATGCATATAACAACATGCAGATTCTCGGTCAGACCATCGATGACGCGGCAGGTGAGGCCATCGATAAGTGTTCGAAGGTGATGGGTCTGGGTTATCCTGGAGGTCCTATCATCGACCGCTTGGCTCGTCAGGGTAATCCTGATGCCTATCAGTTTGCCAAACCGAATATTCCTGGATATGATTACAGCTTTTCTGGGTTGAAGACCTCGTTCCTCTATTCCCTGCGAGATTGGTTGAAGGACGATCTTGATTTCATCGAGCACCATAAGGAAGACCTTGCGGCATCGCTCGAGAAAACCATTGTGGACATCCTGATGAAGAAACTACGGATGGCTGTGAAAGAGACAGGTATCACCCATGTAGCGGTTGCAGGAGGCGTGAGTGCCAACAACGGATTGCGTAATGCTTTCCATGATCATGCCCGTCGTTATGGGTGGACGGTATATATTCCGAAGTTCAGTTACACTACCGATAATGCAGCGATGATAGGTATTGCCGGACATTTTAAATATCAAGATCATGAATACTGCGACATCAATTCACCAGCGTTTGCTCGAATGCAATAAGACGTTATGTACAGCAGAGAGTTGTACAGGAGGACGCATTGCTGCCCTCATTACCAGCGTGCCAGGTAGTTCGGAATATTTTCGTGGAGGCATCGTGTCGTATCAGACAGAGATTAAGGAGGAGGTGCTGAAAGTCGATGCGTCTATTATTGATAAATATGGTGTGGTGAGTCGTGAGACTGCTGATGCAATGCGTATCTGTGCATGCCGACTATTCAAGGCCGACTATGCCATCGCAATCACAGGGTATGCAGGACCAACGGGAGGCACAGATGCCGACCCTGTAGGAACCGTGTATATATCAGTAGGAACAGAGTCGAAAGGGATGACCAAGAGAGTGGTGAGCCAATGTCAGACACGTACTGCGATTCAGGATGATGTTGCCCGACAGGCTCTCGAACTCTTCAATAAATATCTTGAGGTTGACGCATGAAAGAAGTCCGTTATTTCTATACTCTAGAGCCGATGAATGGTGCTTTGCCTGATGACGAAGCGGCTCATGCACTTCGTGTGTTACGGCTTGTTGAGGGTGATGAGATATTTCTGATGGATGGCAAAGGCACGTTCTATCGTGCAGAGATCACAGAAGCCACGAAGAAACATTGTGGCTATCGAATTGAGGAGACCATGCCTCAGACACCTCAGTGGAAGGGACATCTGCATCTTGCGATGGCTCCTACGAAGAATATTGACCGCACAGAGTGGTTTGCGGAGAAGGCAACAGAGATTGGGTTTGACGAACTCACTTTCCTCGATTGTCAGTTCTCGGAACGACGTGTAGTGAAGGAAGAACGAATCGAGAAGATATTGGTTTCTGCCATGAAGCAGAGTCGCAAAGCCTATCTGCCATGTCTTAATCCCATGATGCCATTCCGCGAATTCATCAAGCGTCCAATTGTCGGACAGAAGTTTATCTGCCATTGCTATGATGACAACCTTCCCTTGCTCAAGGATCAGCTGTTAAGTGATGAGGATGCCTTGGTGATGATAGGTCCAGAAGGCGATTTCAGTATTGAAGAAGTGAAGGCCGCAGAGGCAGCAGGATTCCAATCCGTGAGTTTGGGAAAGAGCCGATTGCGTACAGAAACAGCAGCACTCGTGGCTGTTCACCTGATGCAACTGGCACACCTTTGACCATTTATAGTTGAAAGTTGATAGTTAAAAGTTGATAGTCAGTTTTGAAGTTGAAAGTAGAAAGAATACTTGTTAAACTATAAACTCTTGAACTGACTTAAAAAAATGCGATTAAGCCGAACATAGTGCCAAACAAGTTTGAGTAATATTGAGGCGTAGCATTTTGCGCGAAGCGAA
>CADBSN010000110.1 GCA_902797255.1 uncultured Bacteroidales bacterium
GTGAAAGTATATTTTTATCATACACAGGATCTGAACATGATCCAGAAGAAATGGAAGGAGGGACGGTTCCCCGGCCATTTCCTTTATGGAGCCACTCATCTGCCCAAAGAGGGAGTGGATGTGGTGATGCATAAACATAAGGTAATCAATAGTCGCTTCAAGCTGATGTTGTATGTCACTTGGAGCATATTGACTTGCAGGGAGCATTTCGATGCGATTTATGCCACTCACTTTAACGGTCTGGAGCTGATTATCTTCTTGAGAGCGCTGCATCTCTATCCCCATCCAATCATCATCTGGCATCATCAGCCCATCGTGGAAGCTGACAGAAAGTTCCGCGAGATGATGGCACGGCTGTTCTATAAGGGAATCGACCACATGTTCTTTTTCAGCGAGAAGTTGATACAGGTGTCACTCAAGAGTCCGAAAGCTAAGGAGGAACGGATGCAGGTATGCCCTTGGGGGGCAGACCTCGAACATTACGACCGGCTGAAGAAGGAATACCCTGTGGAGGAACATGTGGGCTTTGTGTCAACGGGTAAGGAGAAACGCGACATGCCAACCTTGATACGTGCCTTCAGTGCTACTGGACAGGAACTCAATATCTACATCGCTTATAATGCTTGTGGGGATAACTACTTAGAGATTCTGAACGACTTGCGACCATCAGCTAACGTGCATATCCACTTCATCAAGGGCTTGATCCCTAACGAGTTGGCTCAGAAAGTGTGGGCTTCGAAATTTGTGGTTATCTGTTGTCAGGAGACGAACTACACCGTGGGATTGACTACCCTCGTTGAGGCTCTGGCTCTTGGATTGCCTGTCATCGCAACTCGCAACGATACTTATCCGTTTGACATCGAGAAAGAAGGTGTAGGTATGGTTGTTCCTTACTACGACTCAGTTGCTTGGGAGAAAGCCATCCGATATATCGTCAGCAATCCTGAGGAGGCTGAGGAGATGGGAAGGAAAGCGCGCCAGTTAGCTGAAAAGTCCTTCAACCTGGAGATTTGTACTCGTGAGGTGGCTAAGGCTATTAAGAAGTTTGAACATCATAATAAGGGCGATCAAAAGGTTCAAAAAGTTCAAGGGGTTCAAGAGGCTCAAGGGGTTCAAGAGGTTCAAGGGGTTCAAGAGGTTCAAGGAGCTCAAGAGTCTCAAAAGGTCCAAGAGACTCCAAAAGTTCAAGAGACTCCAAAAGTTCAAGAGACTCCAAAAGTTCAAGAGACTCCAAAAGTTCAAGAACCTACCCTTTTTGAAAAGCCTGCTGAACCTGTTACTCCTAAGATTCCAACATTCCGTGTGTCGAAAGAGATTGAGGATTTCTATGCAGACATTCAGACTCCTTCCTCAATCTCACAGAAAGGGGAAGGTAATCACTCCGCAAATGAAGATCCAAAAGCAAAAAGGAGTGGGTCTGATTCCCTCATCAGCATCAATACAGAAGCGTTGAATGATATGATACATTCTGCCATGAATGTATTGAAGGGATGGGGCGAAAACATCAAAGAACAACTGCCGGAGAAGGAGCAAGTAGTAGCTTTGGGTCAAAAGCTGAAGCAGTGGGGAGAAAAGCAGATTGAGAAGATAAAGAAGAAATAATACCTCTTTCCGTCAGCATCCCCCTATGGGAGCGTTAGAAAGAGGTAAGTAATTATATCCCAACAATATTTCGGACAATCCACCATCCGATGGTGAGCACGCCCAAGACAATCATGGTATAGCGGTTGTTGATGAGGCGGTTAGACCAGTCGAACCAATGGTGGTAGTTGTACCATTCGCCGATGGCCATCAACATGAAAAAGGGAATGATGACGATGATGAACGCGTTGTAATGCAGGGCTTCCATCACTTCGCCATGCAGTAAAGCGTGTATGGCTCGTTGGACTCCGCATCCAGGGCATTGTAAGCCTGTGAGCAAATGGAAAGGACACTTGAAGAACCAACTCTCATTCGACGGGTTGAACACATAATACAAGATTCCTGCTATCACAAGGATAACAGGAAACAAGATAGGCATGATGTGTCGTGGGCGGTTCATTCTAACGTCAACTCATTGATTAGTCGCTTTCCGTTGCTGTAGGTTTCAATGACAGAGAGCACGTAGCGGATATCTACTCCAATACAGCGCTGCAACTTAGTGTCGAACTTCAGGTCACTACTCATAGCTTCCCAGTTGCCATCGAACGCCAATCCGATGAGGCGTCCTTTGCCATCGAACATACCACTACCGCTATTACCACCTGTGATGTCATTATTGGTGAGGAAACAGAGTGGCATCTGGCCCAACGACTTGTCGATATAGCGGTCGCCAAACTTCCCTTTCTTCAGCCAGTTGTACACAGACGGGATGAGCTGATAATCGTAGTTATCAGGGTTCTGCTCATTCTTGTCAATCAACGATTGTGGCAGGGTGTAGTGCACATAATTCAGGTCAGCAGAAGGGGAGTAACCTTCGACAATACCAAAACTCATTCGCATCGTGAAGTTGGCATCTGGATAGTATTCCTGATCGTGTCTCATCTCACGAAGAGCATCACCCAATAAGCGTTCGTACTCACTGATGGAGTTGGATTGATGGCTCTGGAAGATTTTGGTGATAACACTGACTGCTACGTAGTAGATGGGGTCTTCGTGCAAGGCCTCCACCGACTCCAGACTGTTGACCTTCTCCATATCCGTCAGGACGGAGTTGGCATATAGGTTGTCTACATAGGCATCGATATTGCCGTCGAACTTCTCGTCAATCTCCTCGTAGAAGTCTGGCAGGTCGTCTTCGCTCAGTGCTTGCTGCTTGTAGTTCTTGATCATCGCAGCAAACACCTTCTTGTCCAAGTCGATGTTGATATCGCGATAGGTCTTCTTTACGTCTTCCTTGAATCCGTTGTCTTCAGCATCTGGGCGTAAATAGCGAATCATACTCTTCATAGCAAACTGCATGATGTCGCTTCCGCTGTAGAACGATTCCTCGAGCAGGGTGACGGTATAGTCGCCAGGGAAGTTTTCCTTATACAACACCTTCAGGGAATCCAGAATGCCGATATACTGGGTCTTCTGGTTCTGTGCAGCCCAATCGCGAATCTCTTTCTCCAACGCTTGCTTCTCCTCAATCACGTTCAGGTCTTTCAGGGCTTTGTTCTGTCCCAAAGAGAACTTCCAGTAGTTAGCGCTTGAAGCATACTTGGATGAGTACATGATGCGGATGGCATCATCACGCTTCATGGCTTCGTCGAGGATAGCCAGTTTCACGCCTCGTACCTGATAACGAAGGTCGTTTGCTGTCCTCATCGTGTTCTCGATACCATAGCTGCTGAGGTAACGATCCGTGCTTCCTGGGTAGCCAAATGTCATACAGAAAGAACCTGGCTGATAACCCTGTGTGGATACGTGTGCATAGCTCACTGGGTGGTAAGGCACGTTGTCCTTGCTGTATTCTGCTGGTTTGTTGTCCTTGTTGGCATAGATGCGGAACACACTGAAGTCGCAAGTCTGACGTGGCCACATCCAGTTGTCTGTGTCGCCTCCAAACTTACCAAGACTCTGTGGGGGAGCAAACACCAGTCGCACATCGTCGAAACGCTGATAGACAGACAGGTAGTACTTACTTCCTTTATAATAAGGTGTGATTTCGCCATAGATGCAGTTGACGGTGTCGAGTACTGCCTCTTCCAGACTTGTTGCTACGCTGTCCATATAAGCTGCTTTCAGCATCTCGTCCATTCCTGGCTTTACCCCTGCGAGCATCTTGTCCGTCACATCGACTGTGCTGAGGTGGAAGGCTACATATAATTCTGGGTTGGGTAGTTCGTCCTTCAGTTTCTTGGCGAAGAAGCCGTTCTTCAGGTAGTCATTCTTTACGGTCGAGTGGTCCTGGATGGCATCAAAACCGCAATGGTGGTTGGTGAACACCAATCCGTCGTTGCTGACGACTACACCTGAGCAGAAGCCGCCAAACATCACGATGGCGTTATTGAGCGATGGACCATTCGGATTGTATATCTGTTCAGGAGTCAGTTCCAATCCCATCTCTTTCAGCACCTTCTGTGTCTTTTCCGACAGGTTGCCAATCATCCACATTCCTTCGTCTGCTTTAGCGCATAAGGCTATCAGACAAAATACTACAAATACGATTCTTTTCATTTTATCTTTATCTTTTTGCTGATTGTTTTCAATTTACTGAGAGGTATGTCACGATAGATGACCACCGCTACGAACAACAACACGAGTACAGTGTTGAAACACATCCTCAGGATGTCAGATTGAACAACTGAGGCGATATACTGCATCCCTGCGAACAGCACAACTGTGAGAAGCATATACACGAAGATACTCTTCAGGTCGTAGTCGATGCGATTCTTCTTTTGCCCTACGAAGTAAGAGAACAGCATCGCTGTACCGTATCCTGCGAAACCTGCCCAAGCGCAAGCGATGTAGCCATACTTGGGGATGAGGAAGTAGTTCACCAACAGCAGAACAGCGCAACCTGCGATGGAGAAGATGGCTCCCCAGATGGTCTTGTCGATCAGCTTGTACCAGAATGACAGGTTGAAATGGATGCCCATCATGATTTCTGCTCCCATCACGATTGGGATGATGGCTAATCCTTCACGATACTTCTCTTCGATGATGAACTGGAACATATCCATGTAGGCCATCACACAGAGGAAGGCCAACAGGGTGAACATGATGAAATACTTCATCGCTTGAGCATAAAACTCCTTGCTGTCCCTGTCCTTATCCGAACCAAATACAATTGGCTCGTAGGCGAAGCGGAAGGCCTGAGTGATGAGTGCCATAATCATCGCTATCTTGATGCAGGCACCATAGATGCCCAGCTGGCGACGTCCTTCTTCTGGGTCGAGGATTCGTGGCAGCATGATCTGTCCGGCTACCTGATTCAGGATGCCTGCTACACCCAATACCAGTAGCGGCCATGAGTAGCTCAGCATCTCCTTACATTTCTGTTTGTCGAATTGCCACTTGAAGCCTACGAGTTCACCAAGCAGACAGAATGAGATGATGGTGGTACAGGTGAGGTTGATAGCGAAAGCGTAGCCTATATGGATTTCCCACGAAGGGTCGATCTTCGGCATCAGCCAGTAGGCTACGAGGTTCAGTCCTACGCTCAGGCAGATGAACAGCATCTTCAGCCCTGCGAACTTATAGGGTCGATGCTTGTATCGCAGATAGGCGAAGGGGATTGCTTGGAAGGCATCTTGTGCGACTGTTAAGAACATCATGCCTACATACCATTTGTGGTTGGGGTAGTCGAGTAGGGAGGCAATCGGAGTGATGAATGCCAGCACGAGTACAGCGAAGGTGAGGCAAACGCCACCTACCATAATGAGGGCTGTGCTGTAAACACGCATCTTGTCGCCTTCTTCCTTGTTCATGAAGCGGAAGAAGGTGGTCTCCATACCGAAGGTGAGCAACACCATCAAGAGTGCCGTCTGGGCATAGATGTCGTTATAGATACCGTAGTCAGAACACGATTTCAGTGTATAGGTGTATAGAGGCACCATCAGGTAGTTTAAAAACCTGCCGAAGATGCTACTCATCCCATACACCGCTGTGTCTTTCATCAGTCCTTTTATACTTGCCATAATCCTAATATCTTATCCAATTAATAAAAAAGCTTTAAGTGCGTTAATGTATTTCTCAACCAGAGCAAAAGCTTTTTTATTCAATTCAATCAAACAGGTTGTTCATGCCACCATTGTTCGAGTCATAGATGTTGCGACCCAGATGCTTGTAGGCCAGTTCTGTGACTTCGCGTCCTCGAGGGGTGCGCTTGAGGAAACCCTCCTTGATGAGGAACGGCTCATATACCTCCTCCACTGTACCAGCCTCTTCGCCCACCGCTGTGGCGATGGTGTTGATACCCACAGGTCCACCCTTGAACTTGTCGATGATGGTGGTGAGAATCTTGTTGTCGATTTCGTCAAGACCATACTTGTCGATATTGAGTGCTTCGAGCGCCACTTTAGCTATCTTGGTGTCAATACTGCCGTTACCCTTCACCTGTGCGAAATCGCGAACACGACGAAGGAGTGCATTCGCAATACGAGGCGTACCACGACTGCGGCTTGCTATCTCGTAGGCTGACTCTTCGTTGATAGGGATGTTGAGCAAGCGTGCAGAGCGGATGATGATTTTTGCCAACACATCTGCATCGTAGTATTCCAGGTGGAGATTGATGCCGAAACGGGCACGAAGGGGTGCTGTGAGCAATCCGCTGCGAGTGGTTGCCCCCACCAGCGTGAAGGGACACAAGTCTATCTGGATGCTGCGGGCTGAAGGGCCTTTGTCGATCATGATGTCGATACGATAGTCCTCCATTGCTGAATACAGATACTCCTCAACGATAGGGCTAAGACGATGAATCTCATCGATGAACAGCACATCGTTCTCTTCAAGCGAGGTGAGGATGCCGGCTAGGTCGCCAGGTTTGTCGAGCACAGGGCCTGAGGTGATCTTGAAGCCTACACCCAGTTCGTTGGCGATGATTTGCGACAGAGTAGTCTTTCCTAATCCAGGAGGACCATGCAGCAATGTGTGGTCGAGAGGTTCGCCACGATACTTCGCTGCCTCCACGAATATCTTCAGGTTCTCCACGATCTTTGTCTGACCGCTGAAGTCCTGAAAGTGGAGAGGGCGCAAGGCGTTCTCGAAATCTTTCTCCTTGCCTCCTGCTACGTATTGTTCCTCGTGTATGTCAAAGTCTGTATTCATTACACCTTATTTATTATTATAGTGTGCAAAATTACAAAAAAGATTTCAAATACAAATGATAAATTAAATATTATTACACAAAAACAAGGTGCTCGAACCATTGTCCGAGCACCTTTGCCTTATTTGTCCTCCTTCTCTCCCCCTTTGGGGGAGCGCGAAGGGGGAATAGTTCGCTTTGTCCCCCCTCAGTCCCCCGAGGGGGAAGACTGAGGGGGGAGTTAGAGGGGGTCTATTACTTCACGAAGATCTTCTTGCCATCGATGATGTTGAGACCCTTAACAGGAGCAGAGAGCTTCTGACCAGCGAGGTTGTAGATACCCATAGCTGCCTTGTCTGTGTTCTCGATGTTAGCGATGCTGTTATCGATAATTGGGTCTGTACCTTCTGTACCGATGAAGTAGAGACGGAAGTTATCACAGATGAACCAGTCAGATCCGATGTTACCATCCTTCTTCACACCAATGCGGAGCTTACCGTCTTCAGCAACCTTAACCTGAAGCAAGTGGTTGTAGTAGAGTGCACCATTTGTGTACTTATCTGCTGGACTTGGTTCCTCAGATACCTGATCGCACCAGAGCTGCATAGCCTGCATAGTGTTAGGCATGATATAGCCAGTACCAGATTCTGACGTAGCAACACTTCCAACCCATTCAGTACCTGTTGGTACGCGACCATCACTACAGTATTTTACTTCAACTTCAGCAGTATCAATGCTTGATGTAGCATAGAAGTATGCTTCCTTGTCGCTTGTAGCAGCTCCTGAGTACTTAGAATAGTCGGTACCAGAGTCGCCGTGACGATAGAATGCCTGAACATAAGCTACATAGTTACCTGCTGGCAGACCAGAGAGATCCTGATAAACGTCGAAGCCCTTGCTGTAGCACTCAGCGTTGGTAGAAGTAGTACCACCTGCGCCAAAGCCTGAAGACCAGCCTGTGAAGTCACCGATTGTGTCGAATGTAGAGTTGACAATTACCTCAGAGAGGTCGATTGGGTTGTCAACTGATGCACCAGTTGTATTTACTGTAATCTTCAGTGCAGAGATGTAGTAGTTAGCTTTGTCAATGAGAGCTTCAACCTCAGCGTTTGTCAGGTTCATATTCTCAAGAGCGTTCTGTACCTGATCGAATATTGTATTAGCCTTGCCGAGAACGTCTGTAGCAGCTGTTTCTCCGTAAGTGATGATAGCTTCGCTCAAGTCGTTCCATGAAGTTTCAAGAGCAGTGTAGTCTTCAATAGATTTCTTTGCGTAATCCATAGCGTCGTTACCAACCTTGATAGCTGCGATACACTGGTCACCATCGTTGCTTGCTACAGCGTCAGCGAGTGTCTGAATAGCGTCAGCAACCTTCTGCTCTGCGTCCTTACCTCCAACAGCGTTCTCAAATACGTTGTTCAGATTGTCTGTGAGTTCTTCGATTGCCTCAGCGTAAGCGCTTGCGTCAGCACCGTTGTAGTAGAGACGGAAGTTGTCGTAGATAACCCAGCTGTTTGTAGCTGTGTTCTTCAAACCGATGAGAATGCTGTCACCAGCTTCTGGCAATGTGAAGTTCAGTTCTACGAGATAAGTCTGGTGGTCTTCTCCAAGGTTGAAGAAGAAGTTAGCACCATCCATAGAGTTAGGTACATATTTTGACCATGTGCTTGAATGGTAATCTGATGGATAACCGTCAGAGTCGTTTGCACGATAAATAAACTCATCCTGTGCACCCACCATGATGTGGTTGATCTTCTTCGAGAATTCGTTTGCATAGAGAACTGCGTTGATACCAACCTCAGGACCTTCGCCCCAATGATTTTCCCAACCACCATCGTTACGCTCGAATGCTTGACAAGTCAACTTGAATGAACCCTTAGGCATGTCGCGTACAATCTGGAAC
>CADBSN010000111.1 GCA_902797255.1 uncultured Bacteroidales bacterium
ATAAAGCAGTGCACGTGCAGCCTGAAAATAGTACTCATTGGCTGATGTCTTTACGGCAATATCGCTATATACGGTAGGGTAATTGTCTGAAGGAACAGAACCTACAGAGCGACCACTTATGCTGTACAATCCTCTGAAGGCAACCTTGGCAAGCTGCTTGCGAGGTAAGTCTTTGGTCAGATTCGGATCACCACTGTCAACAACACCTTTCCCTTGAAGATATTCGGCAGCCTGAGCAGCAGTCATATCGTCAGTTGATGCGGACATGGTCTTAAAACTCCAAAGGGCGCTACTTTCTGTTTCGTTGCCATTTGTAACTGTTACTTTCCAAAAATAGTTCTCTCCTGCTGCAAGTCCATCATAATCAACAGAGGTATTCTGCGTCGATTTATACGTTATTAGGTTCACCGAAGAAGTGCCTATCATCACTTTATATGTTACACCACTTGCATTGTTTCCAGTCCAAGAGAACCGTCCTGATGTGGGTACTTCTGTGGCATGGTCTGCAGGAGAAGGATTGGTTGGCTTGGAAAGATTACTCTTTGTCTTAAAATTCCAAGTGGGACTTGTTGATGAATCAGTTCCGTCAGAAGCAATAACATACCAATAATACTCAGTAGCAGGATCAAGAGAATATGAACAGTATTTGCTTGTCGTTGATTGAAATAACGACATGTTTGAAGATGATTTCCCTAAATATACCTTATAATTAAGTGCATCACCATCAGGGTCGCTGCAACTCCATGAAAGATAGCCACTTGTCTCAACATTTTGGGAAGCTTGTGTCGGCGAAGGATTGCTGGGAGTAGCAGGTGGATTATTGGGAGTGGGGTCAGTATCAAATGTATACATAGATCCTTTGCCCGTGCCACCAGAATTCTCTGCACATAACTGAACATAGTAATGACTTCCAGAACTTAGACCACTTACATTTATGTACACTTCTGTTTCACTAGATGACGCAGACAATGTCTTGGATGAAGTTTGTTCATTCATCCAACTACTTGGACCATACTTAAAATAATAGGTCGTGCTACTTCCATTGGGATTCACTCTTCCACGAAAACGAGCAGAGTTCGTTGAAATATTAGTTGGTTCATACGTTTGAACAGTTGGCGGCAGTTGACTTTTACTGCCCGTAATTGATATCTTTCCACCATACTGTTTATACACTTGGTCGCTTGTGATTAGAAAAATATCAAATGTGCGAGTTCCCGTAAAGTCACTATAGCCTGTAACCTTGGCTGTAACTTCAGATGTCGTAGAACCAGAGATGCTGAAAGATGTAGGATATACATCTCCATAATAATTATCGAGAATAAAAATCTTTCCTGAATTCCCACTTCTAAAATATCCACTTGTCTTCGCAACCTTAAAAGTAATTGTACTTGAAGTGTGAGAATACACCGTCGCTTTGATTTGACCATTTGTGTAATTGGTTGTACCTCCTGCCAAATATCCATTGTTGTAGTTAATGGAAGGATGGTTGGATGTGCCAGAACCTGTACTCGTATATGAACCTTTAGCAGGCATATAAGAATACGTAAAAGTCTGGGCAAACGCTTTTCCAGACATCATTATCAAAAGCAAAGATATAAATACGATGAGTTTCTCTCGTCGTAGAAACAAGAAGGCATCAAAGATACTTGTCTCTTTTAACTTTTTGTTAGGATGTTTCATATTGGTACAATTTTTGTTTCTTAAGGTTTATAGGATGTCTATTTTGTCAATATAAAAGGCATTAGGCACCTCCGATAAATTTTATTTGATTTCGCGGGCAAAGTTATTTTTTTTCTGCAAGACTTGCAAATTTTATCTGAAAAAAAGTCTTCATTCTTCACTTCTACCCGAAAAAACGAAATGTTTTGCAAAAAACATAGCACATGTCTGAGCCCCAATCAGAGAATTTTATGGTTCTGGGCGTTTCGGTCACTATTTGCTTGTAAGTAGCTGAATATTAAGAAAGAGAAAAGTGACCGAAATGTTTTTTCGGTCACTTTTCAGTCATTTTCGATCACTTTTCGGTCACTTTTCAATCACTATGCCGCCAGTTTGGGAATGAGAAAGTAACAGGGGCCGTGGGAGGTGTGGTCTTTTTTGATGCCCATCTCGTTGAGGATGCGACCGATGCGACTTTTGGTGCTGGCATTGGGTTGCAAGGAGGGATACTGCTGGTTCAGGACTGCAAAGATCTGTTTGTAACCCATGGGCTGGACAATCTCAGTCGTCGTGGGCTTGCGGAAGCAGATGGTGAGCATCTCGCCGAGGTCGGCGGTGTGCTGGAACTCCAGGTTATCGCGCTCGATGGCGCGACATTCTCTCATGTCGAACCAATAGCGCAGATGTTGCTCCCGCACTTCGTGTACGACTTGTGCATAGAGCTGGACATAGTTGATTTCCTGCGTATTGTCTATCTCCTTTCCAGCAGGGATGAGCACACAGAGGAAGCGACGGGAACCCGTGGGGTCGTTGAGCGGATGCGGGTTGTTCGTCGTTGCCACGAAGCTGGCATAGCGCGGACGGTCGGTCTGCGTCTTCTGATAGATACCACGTCCGTTGACCCGGTTCTTGGAGAGCGCATACTTCAGCTTGGGTTGCTGGGAAGGGGTGAGCTGGTCAATCTCGTCGATGTTGACAATCAGATTGTTGGACAGCGCCATGTCGCTATCGAACTTGTTCGCGAAGTTGAAGTGATCCAGGAAGTATTCCTGCAGTTCTGGCGGCAGGAGTCTGCGCCAGAAGATGGTCTTTCCGCAACCTTGGTCGCCAATGAGCATGGCGATGTTCTCGTTGCCATGCATGGTGTCGAGTTGCAACCAGTGGGCAACGGTCGAACGTAGCCAGACGCCGTAGCGCTGGATCTGTTCGTTGGTGATGCCCGGAATGCGTCCGAAATAGTCGGCTACCCAGTTACGCCCATCCCATTCGGGGAGGTTGTCAAGCCACTGCTTTACTGGGTCAAAGAGCGGGATGTCTTCGCTAAATAGGTACTCCACGATGTTGGTTTTCAGCCCCTCAACGTCCGGCAATGCAATCTTGGCACGTCGGATGATGGTGTTCAGGGCCTCATCGGTGAGAGGTCGCCAGCGTTGCTCCACGGTTTCGTAGATAGGTGTTCCCTCCTCGTTCTTGGCTTCCAAAAGCAAATCGGCATCGTACTTACGCTCGCGGAATTCTACTTTGGCATTTAGGCAGTTGCGTCGGAATTCAAGGTTGTCCGTCAGGTACTGCTCGGTGATTTGGACGTCTTGTCCCTCACCGTTGGTGTTTGAATTAAGGTTTTTGTTAAGCATAAAACTATCTGGAGTCGTATGAAGAATCGTCAGATGGGTCGCTTAAACAGCGCTGACGGTTCTTCGCCAGATTCGGGTGCAAAGGTACGCCTTTTTTTCATATCCTCCAAATTTTTTGGCGGGACAATCCAGGGAAATTTACAAAATCGGAGGCCAACTTATTGGGTAACAGCATCATGCAATTTCCTTATTTGCATACTTATGGAAATGGCGGGAGAGGGAGGCTGAGTAGTGGTCGAAAAATGACCGAAAATGACTGAAAAGTGATTGAAAATGACCGAAACGTGACTGAAAAACGGATGCCGCACGATTCCTTTCTTACTGATAGCGAGCAAGATATCAGAAGAAAAGTGATCGAAACGGGAAAAAGTGCTCAAAACGTATATACGTTTGGGCGAACACGTATATACGTATTTATAAATAGGAACGTACGCGTGAAGGGATATCAACTTTTCAACGTTTCCTTGTGCGTCATGATATCAAGCACGAAACGATCCGTCTCGTCCATGCCCCGGCTACCTATCGATGTGAGGTTATGGATGCTGCGGTCCACATCATCCTCGATGATGCCTTCCGCCGAAGTCACGTATTTATGCTGGATGGCCAACATCGCCGACATCACCGCCGTTCCCACACCCGTCGTCAGTTTCAGGGCACACGAGGGTTTGGCACCATCGCAAATCATGCCCGTCAGGTTCGCTATCATATTCTTCACCGAGTGAGCCACCTGCTCGTAGGTGCCGCCCATCAGGTAGGTGATGCCGCAGCTGCTTCCTGTGCTTGCCACCACACATCCGCAGAGTGCCGAAAGCGTGCCTAACGACTGCTTGATGTAGATGGCGGTGAGGTGCGAGAGTGTCAGTGCCCGTATCAGTTCCTCTTCCGTATTATGATTCTCGCGTGCGAAAACTACCACCGGCATCGTCGCACAGATTCCCTGATTACCGCTGCCGCTGTTGCTCATCACTGGAATCTTCGCTCCGGCCATGCGGGCGTCACAGGCACAGCTGGTCTCACTCAGAATCTTCGAGAAAATGCCGTCGCCCATGATGCCACGTCCCAACGGGCTACATAAGGTCTTTCCGAGCTGGTGCCCGTAGTTTTCTCGCAGACCGTCGGCCGCTGCCGCTTCATTCAGTCGCTTGGAATCGAGGATGAAACGAAGGTCGTCCAAGGGTTGCGTGGTGGCGAAGGTGAAGACAGAGAAAAGGGACAAGGGGGAAGCCCCCTTTGGACTCTCAACTAATTCTCCACTCCCCCCTTGCGCACGCCCTTCACAAGTGACCACTCCCTCCCGCACAGGGAGGGTGAGGGGTGGGTCTACAAAATGCGTATGGCTCCCCTTGATGCACGCTTCAGCAGTACTTCCATCTTCG
>CADBSN010000112.1 GCA_902797255.1 uncultured Bacteroidales bacterium
AAAATAGGAAACGACGTCGAACTGAAGGATCGATTGGTAGCTATTAATCGCGTTACTAAGGTAACGAAGGGTGGTAGAACTTTTACGTTTGCTGCTATCGTAGTTGTTGGTAACGAAAATGGTGTAATTGGATGCGGTCTTGGTAAGGCGGGCGAAGTAACAGCTGCCATCGCTAAAGGTGTAGAAGCAGCAAAGAAGAACTTAGTAAAAGTTCCAGTGCTTAACGGAACATTGCCTCATGAGGCATATGCAAAGTTTGGCGGAGCTCGAGTTTTAATTATGCCTGCATCTGAAGGTACAGGAGTAGTAGCAGGCGGTGCTATGCGAGCCGTTCTTGAAAGTGTTGGTATCACTGACGTTCTGGCAAAGTCTGAGGGTTCTTCTAACCCACACAATCTTGTAAAAGCAACAATTGCTGCACTTACAAGCATTCGTGATCCAAAGACTGTTGCAATGAATCGTGGTGTAAGTTTAACAAAGGTGTTTAGAGGATAAGGAGGTATATCATGGCAACTATTAAGATTAAGCAGATTAAAAGTCGTACAAACCGACCAATAGATCAAAAGCGTACTTTGGACTCTCTTGGATTAACGAAGATGAACAAAGTGGTTGAACATGAAGATACTCCAGCAGTACGTGGAATGATCAATAAGGTAAGTCACCTTGTTAAGGTTGTAGAATAAAATTATTTATTTCAAAAAATTGAAACAATGGAATTACATAATTTAAAACCAGCTGAAGGCTCTACGCATACCGGTAAACGTGTGGGACGTGGTTATGGCTCAGGAAAGGGCCGTACTGCAACACGTGGTCATAAGGGAGCAAAAGCACGCTCTGGTTACAAAAAGAAAATTGGTTTCGAAGGAGGTCAGATGCCTTTGCAGCGTCGTGTGCCTAAGTTTGGTTTCAAGAACATCAACCGTGTTGAATATAAGGCAATCAACTTGTCAACTATTCAGAAGTTGGCAGATGATAAGAACCTGACGAAGGTCGGTATCGCTGAATTAATTGAGGCTGGTTTCGTGAATTCAAAGCAGTTGGTTAAGGTTCTTGCAAAAGGAGAATTGACTTCTAAGTTAGAGGTTGAGGCTCACGCCTTCTCTCAGAAAGCAGAAACTATTATAACTGAAAAAGGTGGTAATGTTGTAAAACTCTAAACAAATGGGAAAAGCAATAGATAAACTTAAAAACATTAAGTTGGTAAAGACAATTTCAAACATTTGTAAGATAGAAGACCTGCGCACGCGTATCTTGATTACTCTTGCTTTTATAGCTGTGTATCGTTTTGGTTCGTACATTGTACTTCCAGGCGTTGATACCGCTGCATTGGAGAATTTGTCAGCACAAACCGAAGATGGAGGTTTGATGTCTTTGCTGGATATGTTTTCAGGTGGTGCATTTTCTAAGGCGTCAATCTTTGCCCTTGGAATTATGCCGTACATCTCTGCGTCAATCGTGATGCAGTTGTTAGGTATTGCTGTCCCATATTTCCAGAAAATGCAACGCGAAGGAGAAAGTGGAAGAAGGAAGATGAATCAGTATACTCGTTATCTTACTGTTGGAATTCTCATTCTGCAAGCTCCTACATATTTGGTGAACCTTTATAGAACCACGAACGGTACTGCTATTTTCTCAAGTCTTGATTGGACGACGTTCTACATTACGTCGACTATTATTTTGGCTGCAGGTAGTATGTTCATTTTGTGGCTCGGAGAGAGAATCACTGATAAAGGTATTGGTCAGGGTGTGTCACTCATCATCATGATTGGTATCATTGCGCGTTTCCCTACGGCAGTTTCTCAAGAATTCGTCAATCGCTTTGAATCTTTGAGTCAAGGTGGTTTGGTGGGTTTCCTTGTTGAAATTGTTATATGGCTTGCAGTGATAGCCGCAGCAATCTTGTTGGTTCAGGGTGTGCGCAGAGTTCCAGTACAATATGCAAAACGCGTCGCAGGTAACCGTCAATACGGAGGTGCACGTCAGTACATTCCATTAAAACCATATGCAGCAAATGTGATGCCGATCATTTTTGCGCAGGCGATAATGTTTATCCCTATTACGGTTGCACAGTTTATGGGAGCCAATCAAAATGCATTTATGATGCAGCTGGTCGATAATACAAGCGTTGTTTACAATGTGATTTTCGCAGCTTTGATTATCATATTTACATATTTGTATACAGCTATTACAATCAATCCTACTCAAATGGCGGAAGACATGAAGCGTAATAATGGTTTTATTCCAGGAGTAAAACCAGGAAAGAATACAGCTGATTATCTAGATGGTATTATGTCACGTATTACCTTCCCAGGCTCTTTGTTCCTTGCGCTTATTGCCATTTTGCCGGCTTTTGCTAGTTTGTTTAATGTGCAGCGTGAGTTTGCCCAGTTCTTCGGTGGAACATCATTGCTTATCCTCGTGGGTGTCGTGTTGGATACTCTTCAGCATGTAGAGAGCCATCTCTTGATGAGACACTATGATGGCCTTTTGGATACAGGACGTATCCGGGGTGCACATTGATATGTAAATACCTTTTAGGATGATTTATCTTAAAACGGATGAAGAAGTAGAGCTTCTGCGAGAGGCAAACCTATTAGTTGGAAAGACTCTCGCAGAATTAGCCAGAATCATACAACCTGGTGTTACAACTCGCCAATTAGATGTTTTAGCGGAAACATTTATTAGGGATCACGGGGCTGAACCAACATTTAAAAATTTCCCGAATCCTTATGGCGAACCCTTTCCGGCCAGTATCTGTACTTCTGTGAATGAGCAGGTAGTACATGGAATCCCTAGTGATGTTCCACTGAAGGATGGTGATATTGTCTCGATAGATTGTGGAACAAAGTTGAATGGCTTTTGTGGGGATTCGTGCTACACCTTTGCTGTTGGTGAAATATCTGACGAGGTTAAAACTCTGCTGAGAACCACTAAAGAGGCATTATATAAAGGAATAGAACAAGCTGTTGTCGGACACCGACTTGGAGATATCTCAAATGCTGTTCAAACTCACTGCGAGAGTCACGGATATGGAGTGGTAAGAGAATTTGTCGGGCATGGTATTGGAAAGGAAATGCATGAGGATCCACAAGTCCCAAATTTTGGAAGGCGAGGAAATGGTATTCTGTTGAAAAATGGACTTTGTATTGCTATCGAACCGATGATAACTCTCGGAGTAAAAGAAGTCTATATGCAACCAGATAAATGGGGTATCGTAACACGCGATTCAAAAGTTGCGGCGCATTATGAACACACTATTTGTGTGCGTAAAGGCCATGCGGATATTCTATCATCGTTTAAAGAAATCGAAGAGATAATAAAAGAAGAATCATTTTAATATGGCGAAACAATCAGCAATCGAGCAAGATGGAACAATCGTTGAAGCATTGTCAAACGCAATGTTCCGAGTAGAATTGGAAAATGGCCATGAGATAATAGCGCATATCTCAGGTAAGATGAGAATGCACTATATTAAGATTTTGCCGGGAGATAAGATCCGTGTTGAGATGTCTCCTTATGATCTTTCAAAAGGAAGAATAGTTTTTAGATATAAATAACAAACTGCATATGAAAACAAAAGCATCTTTAAAGAAACGTACTCCTGACTG
>CADBSN010000113.1 GCA_902797255.1 uncultured Bacteroidales bacterium
TGCGTCAAGTGAGTTCACAGATGTTGACTGTGCGAAGCTATATCTACAAGCATCGAGACCAGCTGGTGTTGTCGGTTGATATTGATCCCAGTAGCCGTCCTCGCTACAAGCAGAGAACACTGCTATCATGGCAAGAATTGCCAATGTGATAATTGATTTATATTTTTTCATTATTTCTTTGCATTTAATGGTTTATGAATCCTTAAAAATATCCACCTACGACGATTACTGTTCACTGCTTGGCAGTGGGTCTGGATTCGAAACGCTTGCATCAACATTTGCTTCCTCGCTCAGCTTTGCATTACCTTCGATTTCGTTTTCAGGAATCTGATAATTCATACGCTTGTCTGTGCCTTCAATGTTGAAGATAGCAGATTCTGGGAAACCGCAACCGCGACGGTCAACAGCCTTCTGCAAACGCTTGAGGTCGTACCATGAGAGACCCTCACCCCAAAGCTCAATACGGCGCTGGAGCCATACAGCATTCTGTACATCTGTTGCAGTAGTTGCTGAACAAGTATAACTTGGGTCACGATAAGCCTGTACGAAAGCCTGGAGTGTAGCAGCACCCTGAGCTGGATTGCCACCCATAGCCTGTGCTTCTGCAAGGATAAGATAAATTTCCTCGATACGCATCAGTGGAATGTCACAAGCGTTAGTTGCTGTGTAAACCTCGTTATTATAAGCTGCATATTTCACCTGAGTGTAAGGCTGGATAGGGTTGTTACCCGTGTTCTTGCTTGACAGAAAACTCTGCTCTTCCTCGGTAAGGTTTGGAGACTGGAGGTTCTCGTCAAGGAACCAGTTCTTACGAACGTCTGTTGTAGGAATAGCATTGTAGAGTTTCTTTGAGCACCACCTCCATGCACCTACAGATGCATAGCCGTAGTTGAGTGAACCCATGTGAGATGGGAAGTTTACGATAGCTGATGTAACAACACGGTCAGTTTCTTCGATGAGGATACCCCAAAGCCATGAATGATCCTGAATGTTGATGAAAGCAGGACGCTTCATTTCTGCAATTGAATAAGGAGTAGCACCGCTGTTATCAATAACCCATTGAGCATCAGCAGCAGCTGCTGTCCAGTTCTCCATCACGAGATTGATACGTGCACGGAGTCCGTATGCTACGCTGAGGTCAACATAACGCTTGTCGCTACGCTTGATACCGCTCTTAGTAAGCAGTTCAATCGCTTTATTAATATCCTTTGTAATCTGGGTGTAGACTTCTCCGACAGTTGAAAGTTCACAACCTTCAGCAGCAACGGCATTTGCGTTGGCTTCAGTGATAACTGGTACACATGGCAAAGTTTCATGTCCCTTATAGGTGAACTGATAAAGTTGTGCTAAGTTGAAGTAGTCGAAAGCACGAATCGCAAGTGCCTGTGCGAGATAATATTGAAGCTGCGCATTGGTTGTGGCAGTGTCAATAAGAGCAGTCACCTGATTTGCGGCATAAATTTGGTTATAAATAGTTCCCCAGTGCATACTTGAGATAGCGCTCTTATAAGTACAGTCTCTCCACTCGAGGGATGTACGGAACCAGTTGTAACCGATAGCAGGGCTTACCATGTCTTGTCCACGTGTGTCGAGCGCAAGCATGATAGATGCAAAACCAAAGTCGTCGTGGTCTTCACCAGTGATATTCATGTATACACTGAACATATTGGTGATACCAGTTACGCTGGCAGCCACCATATCAGGGTTCTGCGCATATACTCTCTCTTTCTGCTCTGAAGTGATGTTACGTCCCTGCGGCTCAGTGTCAAGGTCGGCACAAGCAACAAGTGTAGCAATAGCGAAAGAGGCAAAAATTATTTTATTCAATATTTTTTTCATATCTTTATTTGTTTATTCTTGTTCTGAATTAAACTTATATCTTACAATACTCAGATTCAGCTATTAGAATACCACCTTTATACCACCTGATATTGAACGTAATGCAGTGTAGCGAGCTGTAGTAGCTGATGTAAAGCTTTGACGTGGGTCGAGACCCTTACGAGCGGAGAAAAGAGCGACGTTGTCTGCTGCGAAGAATACGCGTACACTTTCGATGCCAGCAGGACGAGTGATGCTCTTAGGCAATGTGTAACCAAATGTGATGTTGTTGATTGCAAGATAATTAGATGAAATCAAGAAACGATCAGAGGTTGATGAAGTGTATGAGTCTGTTCTATCCAAACGAGGAACGTCAGTATTGGTATTTTCTGGTGTCCAAGCTTTACGGATATCCTCATGCCAGTTACGTCCAGCAGAACTTGTGGTGTATCCATGCATGAGAGTCTGGTAACCAGAGTCATAAATCAAACCACCAAGCTGGTATGCAAACTGGATGCCGAAGTCGAAGCCTTTCCATGCGAATGTTGTACCAAATCCACCATAAACGTCTGGAAGCATGTCGCGTGTTGCTTGTTTGTTTGTTGAGTTGGCAGTTGCCCAGTTAGTAGTAACATATTCACCTTGCTCAACTTCTGGTATACGATAAGCATCGTCTCCCTCGTGACCATCTTCATACTTGTAAGAACCGTCGTCATTCTTCTGATATTGGAGGTTGCCATTTGCGTCGTATACGTAGACTGGGTTACCATAAACATCTTTCATATCGCCCTTTGCCCAATAGAGTGCCTGACCTGTTGTTGGGTCAACACCCGCATATTTCACGAGATAGAGACGATAGCGTGAGTCACCTTCCTTATAGTAAGTTGTTCCGTTGATGTATTCACCATTGAGGTCCGGGTGAAGTTCAACAACTTTGTTCTTCTGGAAAGTTGCGTTTGCATTGATATCCCACTTCAATCCATTCTTGTTCAGGATGTTATAAGTGAGGTCAATTTCGAGTCCATAGTTGCGGAGTTTACCAAAGTTGACAGGGATAGACGTGTAACCATTAGATGATGCTACCTGCTTGTAGTAGAGCATGTCGCTGGTCTGACGTGAGAAGTACTCGATGCTACCAATCAACTTGCTATTCCAGAATGAGAAGTCGAAACCAGTATTGAATGTGTGTGCAGTTTCCCAAGTAAGGTCTGGATTACCTTTATAAGCAAGAGTTCCATCAGAGAACACTCCGTTTGCACCAGTCATTGTGTATTGGTCAAGGTAAGCGTAGTTATTGCCCACTCCGTGGTTACCCTGTTGTCCATAAGATACCTTGAACTTCAAGAGGTTGATCCAGCTTGCATTGTCTTTAATGAAGCTTTCCTTCGCCATTTCCCAAGCAGCACTAGCTCCCCAGAATGTACCCCAACGGTTGTCCTTGCTGAAACGTGAGCTACCATCGCGACGGAGAGAGAAACTAGCAAAATACTTGTTAGCAAAGTCATAGTTGATACGTCCGAATACTGAGTTCAGAGCCCATTCGCCTGCGCTACCAGAACCAAGGCGCTGGTCAATGGTGTTGTAAACAGTCCAGTCACCTTCCTTATACAAGTTCTGTCCTTGTGCAGTAGCAGTTTCCGACCAGTACTTGTAGCTTTCAATACCGAAGAGGAAATCCGTGTTATGCTCACCGAAGCTTCTCTTGTAATTTGCAAGATACTGCTGGCTGAAACCGCTGATATGGTCATTGCTTTGAGCTGCGCTACCACCATAGCTCTTGCTCTGTCCGTATTTTGAACTGCTTACATAGTGGTAACGAGTATTGTCAAGATGCAGACCGAGTGTACCGGTAATCTTCAGACCCTTGATAGGAGTAACCTCTGCAAAGAACTTAGAGTTGAGGTTGTCAACGAGGTAATCCTCAGTTGAGTAAGTAAGGTCGCTCAATGGGTGTGAGATGTTCATGAAGTTACGAGAATAGTCTGTATACACAGCGTCACCATAGTCATAGATAGGATTGCCGTTGTTGGCATCATACATAATGTTGCCATTTACGTCACGTACATAGAATGGATATACAGGAGCTATCTGGTTGGCAACATAGAAAGCGTTGCCAGACGAAGTTGTATTTGTCTGCTCATCAGGATAGTTGCTGACAGTGTTAGCATAAGCGATATTAGCACCCAACTTCAACCAATCCTTAGCACGATATTCAACATTAAGACGAGCGGAGAAACGTTCGAACGCAGAGTTCTTGATAACACCTTCATCTTTCAAGTAGTTGAACGAACCATAGTAGATAAAACGCTCATCACCACCAGAAACACCTACATTGTACTCACTGCGGAGACCATTACGCATAGTGCCATCACTCCAGTCGTCAGGAACAAAGTAGTTCTTGCCGTCAGTGTAGCCCAATGTAGCATTAGGGTTGATTTTACCATCAACACCGATGAGATCCTCGCCTGTTGGAACGGTGTAGATGTTGTAACCTAATGTTACAGGAATCTGAGCATTTGCGTATGCATGAGCTGCAGCTGCACCATTACCACTATTGTAGTATGATGAGTTATAGAGAGCCTGATATGCACGTTCGAGGTATTCAGCAGAACTTGACAAAACGTTGTAATTGCTTACCTGACGTGAATTAGCACCCCACTTAGCATCTACAGTAATAGTAGCCTCACCGTTACGAGTACCTTTCTTTGTAGTTACAAGGATTACACCGTTTGCACCACGAGCACCATAAAGAGCGCCTGCAGCTGCATCCTTCAATACGGTCATACTCTCGATATCCTGCATTGGGATCGCATTGATGTCACCATCCAAAGGCACACCGTCAACCACATAAAGTGGAGTAGCTGATGCGTTGATGGTACCCACACCACGAATCAACACAGTGGAACCAGTACCAGGCTGACCGTTGTTGCTCAGTGTCTGCACACCTGCAACCGCACCCGAAAGGATGTTCGTAAGGTTAGATGCCTGACGGTTTTCAATCTTCTCCGACTTGATGACAGCTGCAGAACCTGTGAAGGTCTCACGAGTAGCTGTACCATAAGCAGAAACGAAGACTTCCTGAATTTCGTTAACCTCTGATTCCATGAAAATCTTCAGATTACTACCATCTTTGATTGCCACTTCCTTTACCAACATGCCGATATATGAAACACGTAGCATTTTGGCATCATTAGGAACATTCACAATAGTGAACTTACCATTAACGTCTGTAGGTGCGCCAACTGTTGAACCTACAACCATTACAGTAGCTCCTATTACAGGATCGCCATTGTCAGCGTCGTATACAGTACCTGTTACCGTACGCTGGGCGAATGTCATACTTGCTGAAACAAACAGACAAGTAAGGAAGAACCATAATCTTTTACTCATTCTTTTTTTGTTTTGGGTTAATACTATTAGTTTGTTTGTTAAAAAATTTACATTTTAAACGGGCGTTTATGATGATTCATTTCAAACACCTTACACACCTTATTATTTATTATTATATATAATGGTTGACCATTTAGCTTTTTACATTCTCTTCCCTCCCCACTTTTCACTTTCCAGTCATATTACTGAGGCTGTTATGCGCCTTTGGGGCGCAAAATTAAAAATTATTTTTAAAAAAACATAAAAAATACTTAATAAAAATGCGTTTTTTAACTTCTTGCACCCTTAAAACGCCCTTTTTGTATTCAAAAAGATAGTAAAATAGCGTTAAAAGTGGCAAATCGGCAAAGCAGCAAATTTGTACGAAAAATCTACTGGGAAATCGATATTTTTACGAAAAACGTTGATGGTCAGAAAGTCATGATAAAGTACACATACAAAAAAATAAAGGTGTCAAACTGACACCTTTATTTTATGCGGATAGCATCATGGATTACATCATACCACCCATACCTGGTGCACCCATTGGCATCTCAGGCTTGTCTTCCTTCTTGTCTACGATAACACACTCTGTTGTGAGGAACATACCAGCGATGCTGGCAGCATTCTCAAGAGCTACTCGTGCCACCTTAGCTGGGTCAATGATTCCACTCTCACGGAGGTTCTCATAGACGTCCTTACGAGCGTTGTAACCAAAGTCACCCTTACCTTCACGTACTTTCTGAACTACGACTGAACCTTCGAGACCAGCGTTTTCTACAATCTGACGAAGTGGTTCCTCAATAGCACGTTCGATAATCTTGATACCAGTAGTCTCATCTGCGTTTTCACCTTTCAGACCCTCAAGACTCTCGATAGCACGAATGTAAGCCACACCACCACCAGGAATGATACCTTCCTCGATAGCTGCACGTGTTGCGCAGAGTGCATCATCTACGCGGTCTTTCTTCTCTTTCATCTCAACCTCGCTGGCAGCACCAACATAGAGCACAGCAACGCCACCTGACAACTTGGCAAGACGCTCCTGAAGTTTCTCCTTATCGTATGAAGAGGTTGTGTTGGCAATCTCGTTCTTAATCTGGTTTACACGGTCCTTGATAAGCTGTTTCTCGCCCTTACCACCAACGATGGTTGTGTTGTCCTTTGAAATGGTTACTTTCTCTGCAGAACCCAACATCTCAATCGTTGCCTGTTCAAGTTTCAAACCTTTCTCTTCTGAGATTACTACACCACCTGTCAGAATAGCGATATCTTCCAACATAGCCTTTCTGCGGTCACCGAAGCCTGGAGCCTTCACTGCACAGATCTTCAACTGGCTACGCAGACGGTTCACAACGAGTGTAGTGAGTGCTTCGCTGTCGATATCCTCAGCGATAACAAGCAAAGGACGACCTGTCTGAACAGCTGGTTCGAGAATTGGAAGGAACTCCTTGAGGTTAGAGATCTTCTTGTCATAGATAAGAATCTGTGGATTATCCATCTGACACTCCATCTTCTCTGTATCTGTTACGAAATATGGAGAGAGGTAACCACGATCGAATTGCATACCCTCGACAACACCAATAGTAGTGTCACGCGTCTTTGCTTCCTCGATCGTGATAACGCCATCCTTTGATACCTTCTTCATCGCATCTGCAATGAGTTTACCGATTTCCTGATCGTTATTTGCGCTGACAGTAGCAACCTGTTCAATCTTATCGTAGTTGTCACCTACCTGTTCGCTCTGGTCCTTGATATGCTCTACAACCTTTGCTACAGCCTTATCGATACCACGCTTCAGATCCATTGGGTTAGCACCAGCAGCTACGTTCTTCAATCCTGCGGTACAGATAGCCTGTGCCAATACAGTAGCGGTAGTAGTACCATCACCTGCATCGTCACCAGTCTTGCTTGCAACGCTCTTCACCAACTGAGCACCTGTGTTCTGGAATGCATCAGCCAGTTCGATTTCCTTTGCAACTGTGACTCCATCCTTCGTAATCTGAGGAGCACCAAACTTCTTTTCTATGATTACATTACGACCTTTAGGACCTAATGTTACTTTAACGGCATTTGCCAATTCGTCAACACCGTTCTTCAGCTGCTCACGAGCTTCTATTGAGAATTTCAAATCTTTAGCCATAATCTATTTTTCTATTTAACAATTGACTATTTACAATTGTTCTAATTTGTTAATTCTTACATTATTTAATTTTTACATTGCAATTTTTATCCTAAAATTGCTAATACGTCGCTCTGGCGCATAATGAGGTATTTAGTACCTTCATACTCAAGTTCTGTTCCTGCATACTTACCATACAGCACTTTGTCGCCAACTTTCAGCACCATTTCTTCGTCTTTTGTTCCGTTGCCTGCTGCAACTACTTCACCCTGTAAAGGTTTTTCCTTTGCGGTATCTGGAATGATGATACCACCTACTGTCTTTGTTTCTGCTGGAGCAGGGAGAATCACTACCCTGTCAGCCAATGGTTTAATGTTCATAATGTTTTATATTTTTGTGATTTACTAATGGTTTCCTTCTTAGAAGTCTCATGATTATCGTTTGCAAACATCATGCCAAGATGGCAAACGCAGATTCATCGAATGAAAAGCATGTCACTTTGTCACCAATTCTGTGTCACGAAGAATGAAAAACAAAAAGAGAATGTGAATGTCACATCCTCTCTCTTTTAAAGTGGTACCTCCAGGATTCGAACCGGGGACACACGGATTTTCAGTCCGATGCTCTACCTACTGAGCTAAGGCACCATTTTTGATTTGCGGGTGCAAAGGTACAAAAAAAATATGATTCACAAGGAATGATTTGCCTTTTTTTTCAAAAAAAGTAAGAAAAATGCTGTTTCCGTTCACTTTTTTACGCAAAACTGACACGATTAGATGGGGAAATAGCGTTTTAACGCTTGAGCGACTCCTTCCTCGTCAACTGAGGCAGTTACGTCATCTGCGGCGGCTTTTACTTCCTCGCGAGCATTACCCATAGCGATACCAAGACCTACATGTTGAAGCATATTGATATCATTGCCTCCATCACCGAATGCCATCGTTTCGTCTAGTAAGATGCCATAATGACCGATGATGGAATCAATACCTATGGCTTTATTGTTTCCTTGACAAATCACATCAGCAAAGAAGGGATGCCAACGCTGCTCTGAACAACCTCGAAGTACTTCTGTCATGATTTGTGGGGCTTCCTCTTCTTTGAAGAAAGCGATAATCTGCATCACATCCATCTCCAGACAATGTTCGATGGGAGCAACTGATGGACATTTGAGATTAAGAATACTCAATACCTCGATAGCTTCAGGCGAAGTCATCGTAATAAATATCTCATCATTTGCTGCGAAAGCAAGTGGAAAGGGATGGATGTGATAATAATCAATCAAGCGTAACAAATCATCCTGCCGGATAGGTTGATGGCGAATCACTGCACCATCTGCGGTCTGACAACTTGCTCCGTTTACGGTCATGATACCGTCATACTCAAGTTCTCCGAGATTATCCACAAAGGGCAAAGGGCGACCTGTAGCGATAAACACCTTTACCCCTAGTTGACGAACCTTATGGATGGCATCTATTGTTGATGGTGGTATCTGATGAGTCCGAAACGACACCAACGTTCCGTCTATATCGAGGAAAATGGCTTTAATCATTCGCTCATCAAATAAGCCTTAAAGTCGGTGAAGTCCTTCGACATCGGAACGCTTTGCTTCTTTCCCTGCATAAACGCCTGCAATTTAGCGGGTATTTCGATATCGGAACCAAGTATCTCATCCACCGTTGTCTTGAACTTGGCAGGATGGGCTGTTTCCAGGAAAATGCCGATTTCATCGTTCTTCAAACCTTCAGCTAAGGCACGATAACCGCAAGCACCATGTGGATCACATACATATCCAGTCTGCTGATAGACTTCACGCATCGTTTCTGCTATCTGCTTATCAGAATAAGTAGCTCCGCTGATATCTGCACATATTGCAGCATACTCCTTATGATATAAATCGTACACGCGCGCGAAGTTGCTTGGGTCACCTACATCCATCGCATTCGCAATCGTTTGAATCGAAGGACGAGGTTGGTATTCACCCGTCTGTAGGAACTCATAGAACACACTGTTTGCATTATTGGCTGCGATGAAGCGCTTCACAGGCAATCCCATCCGTTTGGCGAACAATCCTGCGCAGATGTTTCCAAAGTTACCTGAAGGGACACAGATGACGATATCTGATGGCTTATGGCCGAGTGCTAAGAGTTGCGCTACAGCATTGAAGTAATAGAATGCCTGAGGAAGGAAACGGGCTACATTGATACTGTTAGCAGAGGTAAGCTGCATGTGAGCGTTGAGTTCCTCGTCCATGAAAGCCGACTTCACCAATGCCTGACAGTCGTCAAATACCCCATCTACCTCAATAGCCGTGATGTTCTTGCCCAACGTGGTAAACTGACACTCCTGAATAGGACTCACCTTGCCCTTTGGGTACAGCACATACACATGGATTCCCTCAACCCCGAGAAAACCATTCGCTACAGCACTTCCTGTATCACCTGAAGTTGCCACAAGCACATTCACTAAACTAGTTTTACTAGAACTACTAGTCGTACTAGTAAAATAACGCAGCAGACGTGCCATGAAACGTGCTCCCACATCCTTGAAAGCAAGTGTAGGTCCGTGGAAGAGTTCGAGTGAGTAGATGTTGTCCTTTACCTTCACAACCGGACAATCGAACGAAAGGGTATCGTAGACAATTTCCTGCAAGTCATCTCCATCAACGTCCTCACCAAAGAATGCGCTTGCCACATTGTAGGCAATATCTTGGAACGACATGTTTTTGATGTCATCATAGAACTCCTTTGGCAAGGTCTTGATTGTCTCAGGCATATACAAACCCCTATCCTCAGCAAGACCTTTCACGACAGCTTTTCTCAAATCAGCCTCAGGAGCTTTTCCGTTTGTGCTATAATATTTCATATCTTCAATATTTTAAAAATAAAAAAACAAAAAATGCAAGAATGTAACAATTCAATTTTTACATTTTATCATTTTTACATTGTGTCAATGTTCATGAAGGCTTGCATAAACTCTTGAAGTTTTAACAAGCCGAAGGAACCAGTGACACAGCTCACCTCATCGTATTGCTGCACCTCATCGGGTTCGATGCCACGATACCATATCAAGAAGGGTACAGGCTGTCCTACATGAATTCTCATCTCTACAGGTGTGAGATGGTCAGGAAGTACGGCGATACATACAGGTTCCTCCCAATTCATCACCTCTTTATATATAGGAGTGATGAGTCGCTGATCCAGATACTCGATAGTCTTGATTTTTAGGTCGAGGTCGCCATCGTGACCGGCCTCATCGCTGGCCTCGACATGTACGAACACGAAGTCGTCGTGCTCCAAAGCGTCGATGGCGGCCTGTGCCTTGCCTTCATAGTTGGTATTGGCTAGCCCAGTGGCACCAGGCACCTTGACGATGCGCAGACCAGCATACTTGCCAATGCCCTGAATCAAATCGACGGCAGAGATCACCGTACCGCTCTTGATTTGCGGGTACTGTTGCATCAATGTTTCCATTGAAGGACGATAGCCACCACTCCAAGGCCAGATGCTGTTGGCCTGGCGCTCACCCTTGGCTGCCTTCGCAAGGTTGTAAGGGTGTTTGGCCAGCAGTTCCTGCGACTTTAATATCAAATCATTGATTAAATCTGCGGTTTCCTGTGCTTCGGGAATTTCAGCCTTAACCAAAAGGGGGTTCCATTCCTCGTTAGGATGGTCGTGGGGTGGGGCACAGACGATGTGCTTGTTGCCACCCTTGATGACCAGCAAATGGCGGTATTGTATGCCTGTGATAAACTTCACGCGGTCGCAGCCCTCGCGCTCGTTGATGGGCTTGGCGAGGTTTTCGTTCAGATAGTCAATCAA
>CADBSN010000114.1 GCA_902797255.1 uncultured Bacteroidales bacterium
GCAAATTACGATGATATTTGACTACTTTAGGGAGCTAATTTTAAATAATTTCGGTCATAATCCGACTACTCAACAGCAAGAAGTCGTTGAAGCATTGACAGAATTTATCCTTCCTGTCGATAAGGATACAAGTGGACATGTAAACGACTCCGTTTTCATCTTGCGAGGTTATGCCGGTACGGGCAAGACTTCGCTCGTGTCGGCATTGGTCAAGACAATGGAGCAACTCGAACGCCGATGTGTGTTGATGGCTCCAACAGGTCGTGCGGCAAAGGTTCTGTCACTTTATTCTGGCCATGAGGCCTTCACCATCCACAAGCGCATCTACCGACAGAAAGCCATCGACGAAGACACCGTCTTCTCGATGGGTTTCAACACATTAAAGAATACCCTTTTCATCGTCGACGAAGCCTCGATGATTTCCAACGATGCCACGAATGCGGTCTTTGGAACAGGACGCCTGCTCGATGACCTCATACAATTTGTCTATTCTGGTGAAGGATGCCGACTTATCTTACTAGGCGACACGGCTCAGCTGCCCCCTGTTGGCGACATTCACAGTCCTGCCTTGCAACCAGAGGTGCTGAGGGGTTATGGTTTGGATGTCACCTGCATGACGCTCTCGCAAGTAGTGCGCCAGCGAAACCTCTCTGGCATCCTACAGAATGCCACGAAGCTGAGGGAAATAGCAGACCCCCTCTGTCCTTCGGACATCTCCCCCTCTATGGGGAGAGAGGCTGGTTTAATCCGTTTTGCACCAGATGTTGTGAACGTTCCCGGCAATGAACTCATCGAAACCCTCTCCGACTGCTACCGCAACTACGGCCTCGATGAAACCATTGTCGTATGCCGCTCCAACAAACGAGCTCACATCTACAACATGGGCATCCGCAACCAAATACTCGATCGCGAAGAAGAACTATCCTCTGGCGACTTCATCATGATTGTGAAAAACAACTATTATTGGGGAAAAAAGACCCACCCCCTTACCCCTCCCTGCATGGAGGGGAGCGGTCACCAAGGTGTGTCAACGTCTGATGGCAACTACTCCCCGCCCTATAGGGAGGGGCAAGGGGGAGGGTCCGTTTCCTTCATTGCCAACGGCGATATTGCCAAAGTGCTTCGAGTGCGTAATGAACGTGAGTTGTACGGTTTCCGATTTGCTGACTGCGAACTACGCTTTCCTGACTACGACAATATGGAACTCACAGCAACCGTCCTGCTCGATACCCTCCACACAGAGGCACCAGCCCTCACCCACGAGCAGAGCGAACTACTGTGGAATCGCGTACTGGAGGACTATGCCGATATCCCATACAAAAAGGAGCGGATGAAAAAGATGAAGGAAGATCCTTACTACAATGCCTTGCAAATCAAATATGCCTATGCCGTCACTTGCCACAAGGCGCAAGGAGGTCAATGGTCACAGGTGTTCATCGACCAAGGCTACGTCACCCCCGAAATGATGGGCCTCGACTACTACCGATGGCTCTACACCGCCTTTACACGAGCCACCGACAAAGTCTTTCTTGTGAATTGGAAGAAGGAAGAAGAATGAAGAAAAAACAAGCAAAAAGGTTGAAACAATAACCAAAATTAGCGTAAAAACGCTTATTTCGACAACCTTTTTTACCATTTTTCTTTACAAAAATGCAAAACAATTTGCAGAATTGCAAAGAAAACAGCATCTTTGCATCCAAATAGTATTAAGATGATTATTGCAAACAAGGAAATACTTGATGCATTTGTGCAAAAACACGCACAATCAGCAGGACCGCTGAATAGTTGGGTGGAGAAGGTGAAAAGTGTTGTGTGGCATAATCATGCAGACCTGAAACAGACATTTCCGTCAGCAGACTATGTGAAGAACGGACGCTATGTCTTCAATATTGGTGGGAATAACTATCGGATAGTTGCTGTGGTCATCTTTATTGGCGGCGTGATGAATATACGTTTTGTGGGTACGAATAAAGAATATGATAAAATAGATTGTTCAACGATATAACGAAAGGAGCAGTTATGGATAAGAAATTGACAACAAGACAGGAATATGACGAAACAAAGGCAATGGTGGAAGCCTTAATCGCCGAGGCAACCGCGAAAGGTATGCTTGAACCAGAGATGGATAATGAGTACATTCGTCAAATCTCAGACTTGAGTAAACAAATGGCTCAGTATGAGGACGAATACATGGACATTCTGCCCCTTCGCGAGAAGACCCCATTAATCAGATACATTGAGGACTACTTATATGCACGAAATATGAAACAAAAAGAAGGCGCCAAGTTTTTAGGCATCAATGAGTCAGTATTCAGTCAGATACTTAGTGGCAAAAGACGAATCACGATGCCTATCGCCAAGCGACTGCACTCGAAATTAGGTATAAACGCAGAATTGATACTTGAGTACGCCTAAACCTAAACAATCCGTTTTATAAGACACACCAAGCGACGCCACGGCGCCGCTTGTATTTGTTTTTGGGGAGAAAGATTATTTACTTCACCCACACATTGGCTTTCGCCCATATCATTACCGAGAAGAATGAAGGATAAAATCTGTCTATCAATTAATATCCCCAACCAAGCATTCCAGGTGCAGCACCTGTAGATCCGAAGCCAGTTATACCCATCCCTTGCTCATAGCGTATCTTCGATGGGAGTTTGGTGACATGCTTCACAGCCTTCTGGAGATTCTTGTTAAACTTATTGACAATCTTTGTGCCGCCATCTCTCAGGTCGTACTCGATGGCGCCATTGCACATACTGACTTTCACAAACTGATGACGGGCAAATTCGTCGATATCAGGAATTACATACGACAGGGTAGTCGTATATGTTCCCATCTTTAATCGAGGAGCCGATATACCTGTAATAGATCCCCTACTGTCACTATACCATGTAGATCCAATGATAGGGGTAGCACTGCTTGTCGTTCTTTCCGTTACATAAGCCACCACAGGCGTCAATGGGTCGCATCGCAGCGACACGACATTTCCTTCAGCATCCTCGAAATTGGCATACGGATGCTGGTCTATGTCCGTCAGATAAACGCCACCCTCGCTGAACAAATCCACACGAAGCAAGTATCTGTCCACCTCGCGAATCAACGACAGGTATGGTTTCTTGAAACTCCTATCCTTCCATAGGCGTCCAATCGAATAGCCGCCACAGATGTTTCTGTCATCCCATTCGTGAACCTCTTTCTGGATGTCCTTACTCGGTCTATACGTTTGCAACTCAAATCGCTGAGCAAAGGCTGTCTGAGCCAACAGCATGCTGATGATTACGAATAAATGCTTCATAACTTTATTGTTTAATCGTTCTACTCAAAACCTATTTCCCGGCTTGCTCTTCTGCATCACCGCATAGCTATCTTCAAAGAATTTTTTTATAACGATAAAAAGTTCCTCTGACATGTTTAACTCACTTCCTTTCGATTCTTTGACAAAAGCCTGACCGTTTTCGTATTTTTTCGTTAAACGCATATATGCTTTATCAAGTATTCTCAAATCTGCTGTCGTCCATTTCTTAGA
>CADBSN010000115.1 GCA_902797255.1 uncultured Bacteroidales bacterium
GGTAGTTGCGAAGCCCTTGATAGGACCTGTACCGAAGTAGAAGAGGATAACACCTGTGATGATTGAAGTGAGGTTAGAGTCGAAGATAGCAGAGAAAGCATTGCTATAACCTGCTGCTACTGCATTCTTGATGTTTTTACCTCCCTTCAATTCTTCCTTCGTACGTTCGTAGATAAGCACGTTGGCATCGACAGCCATACCGAGCGTCAGCACCATACCTGCAATACCTGACATGGTGAGTGCTGCTTGCAGTGAGGTGAGGATACCGAGTGTGAAGAAGAAGTTGAGCAACAGTGCACAGTTTGCAACCATACCTGGACGGAAGCCGTACATTACGCACATGTAAATCATCAATACGATGAAAGCGATGATGAACGAAATGAAACCTGCGTTGATAGATTCCTGTCCGAGTGATGGACCTACGATGTCTTCCTGTACAATCTGTGTTGGAGCAGGCATCTTACCTGACTGGAGCACGTTTGCAAGGTCTTTTGTTTCGTTAGTAGTGAAACTACCTCTAATCTGAGTGCTACCACCGGTAATTGCTTCGTCTACGTTAGGAGCACTATATACGAGGTTATCAAGAACAACTGCTACACAGTGGTTTACGTTTGCCTCAGTCAGAGCTGCCCATTTACGTGCACCTTCTGTGTTCATCTTCATAGAAACACATGGTCTTCCGAATTGGTCAAACTCGTCTTTTGCTTCTGTGACAACTTCACCTTCGATTGGAGCACGACCGTTCTGACCAGTCATACGGATTGCGTACAAGGTATAAATTCTACCTGCTTTATCTATGGATTTTACACCCCATTTGAGTGAAAGGTCACCAGGGAAGATATGCTTTGCAATGTCACCGCTTACCAAAGCGTTGATTTCTGCAGTATCAGATGCAAGGGCATAACCTACAGCACATCCACTAGCTTCTTGATAAGGCTGGAGGATAGCAAATAGAGGGTTATCTGCCTTTGCTTTCTCAAGATCTTTTTCGTTAGAAGCCTTGGTTGTAGTCTTCTTGTCTGCTGAAGTTACTTCGTTCAAGATGTTCTCCTTGCTTTCCTTTGCAGTAGAGTCTGCCTCTTCCTCTGCAGGAGTTGCTTCTGCAACGTCCTCAGTAACAGTTGAGTCTGCAACTTCTTCAACCTTTCCGTTACGAAGAGCTGTATTCAACTGATTGAGGTATGGAAGAATAGCCTGAGTATCGTAAGTCTCCCAGAACTCAAGGTTTGCACTACCTTGAAGGAGCTTACGTACACGCTCTGGCTCCTTGATACCAGGGAGCTCAACCATGATGCGGCCTGACTGACCTTCAACTTTCTGAATGTTTGGCTGAACAACACCGAATCGGTCGATACGGGTACGCAATACGAGGAAAGAGTTGTCTATAGCAGTGGTTACCTCTTCGCGGAGTACTTTCTCTACCTCGTCATCTGTACTGTTTGCATTGACTTTGCCTTTTAACTTCTGAGTTGCAAAGATCTGTGCCAGTTTTCCGTCTGGCGCATTCTTCTTAAAGGCTTTGACAAACAGTGAGATAAAATCGCTTTGACTTTCGACTTCTTGTTTTTGAGCTTCGTTTACTGACTGAACAAATGCAGAATCAGTTTTGTGGTCGGCTAAAGCCTTTACTACATCAGGAACTGATACTTCAAGGATGACGTTCATACCACCTTTCAGGTCAAGACCTAATCCAATGGCAGTCTCACGACATTGCTTAAGGTTGTAGGTTCCCAAGTAGAACGGATTCATGCTCAGTGAATCCAAATAAAGTTCTGCTTCCTTCTCTTCCATCTTTGATGCCTTGTTCTCCACGTAGTTAGTTACGACGGAGAAAGACAAATAGAAGATGCAGATAAGTGTTAGCGCAATGGCTAAAAACTTAACAAATCCTTTGTTTTGCATTGTTGATGTTTAATAATTTTGTTTATTTGTTTTTAATATTTATTTTTCGTTTTAGCACACAGTGAAAACCCATCAAAGATGGGGCTATTCACAGATATGTGTGCATTCAAGGGTGCAAAGTTAACAAAAAATTTAGACTTATCGCATCTCAAGTGTACAAAAAATGGGGTAATGGTCACTTTCTTGGCCGTATTTATCCACTTTTGCATTATAAGAATTGAAACTATCGCTTATTAAGATGTGATCAATCCTGAAATACATGCCGTTTTGATTATAAGACCAACCTGGCCCATTTCCGGATTCTGTGTAGGCATCTTTCAACTGTTTTGTCAACGTTTTGTGTACATAGGAAATAGGGGAGTCGTTGAAGTCTCCACAGAGGATAATGTATTTATTCTTTGTGATGTTTATGGTTGAATCTAGTTTTTCAGCTTGTATAGAACGAGCCGCATTGGCTTTCGCTAATTTCCCTTCTAACCACCAAATGCCTTCTTTAATATTTAGAGTATCTTCTGCTTGAGAGTTCTTATGAATAGGAACAGAACTTTTGACGATTTGTTTATAGATTTGTTTATCGTCATCGTTTAATTTATATGATTCCAAGTGGCAATTGAAAACTTTTACAGTATCATTATAAACGAGTATCTCATAACTATTACATCGAGAAGAGCTTGTCCCGAAGTCGATATTCTCGGATGAGAGTATAGGGAATTTTGACAATAGTGCACAACCGCTTCCAAATGCTATACCTGTTTCGATGTATGGATAGACCTCATTCAGCAATGAAAACAGCTCTTCTTTATGAACACCGTTAGCTTCTTGCAGACATACAATATCTGCTTTTGAGTTAAGAATGTAATCAACCATGTCTGTCTTACCTTCCTGAAAACCATGAAACATGAACACATTGTAAGATAGTATTTTTACTGATTTGCTATCAGGAACATCTTGGAATAGGTTAATGGGGCAGTAATTGCGAATGCTGCTCCAACAGGAAATGATGCCGATTACACTGATGGCACAACATTTCCATTTAATAAATGGCCAAAGTAATAAAAAGACAAGTGTTGCGATGACGAGGAAAGGGAACACCATACCAAGGGCAGACCAATTGGGATAGTTAGCTGGTCGCAGATAGACGGAATAAGCACACGTAACCATTGCAAGTACGAAAAGCGTATTTAAAATGGCTAAAATCCATACAATGGTTTTTTTGATTAGTTTCATGCTCCGACGGTGTTTTCTGTGCAGTTGGAATAGGTGTTAATTATTGTTTGAGGCTTCAAATAGTTTGCGTTTCTCCTCTTCACTCAGACAGGCATACCCGTCCCGACGTATTTTTTCTAATATACGGTCGATTTCATCGTTCTGTTCCTTTTTCTTTGCATTGAATTCGTAATCGCGGCTACGTTCGTTTTTATTATAAGAAACAGTCATGTTGGGGTGTGTTGAGGTCGTCCGCCATTTCATGCGTGAAGAAGTATGGTTGGATATTTTTTTAGACTTCCATCTCCAATATAGAATGAGAAGAAATCCGAAGAGCATGCCTCCCAGATGGGCAAAGTGAGCCGTTCTGTCTACATGCAACAATCCTAGTATTACTTCATATACTGCATAGCCAATAACGAAGTACTTTGCTTTAAGTGGAAATGGTATGGGGATGATGAACATCTTTTCGTTTGGATAAATCATGCCAAAAGCCAGCATGATACCCATGACTGCGCCACTAGCTCCGATGATATAGTCTTGTGGGCTGATAAGTCCTATCAATTGCCCTACTTCTTGAGTCAAGGCACCACCTAATCCGCAAACAAAATAAAAGATAAGAAATTTTTTCCATCCCCACGTCTGTTCCATGATCCGCCCGAACATCCACAATGCAAACATATTAAAGAAGATATGCCAGATATCTCCATGCATAAACATGTGCGTAATGATTTGGAAAGGTAAGAAATATGGGCTTTCTACATAAAACAGGCCCAACAATACGTTCAAATTTAATTTCCAAACGATGCCAGCGATTCCACTGATAATAAATGCTGCTATGTTAATTATCAACAGCCATTTTACGGCTTTTGTCATCATCTTTATTTTTTCTATTCATTAATAATAAATTTCCCATCCTCTGTCATTCCCTCTGCGGAGATGAACATAGATGTGCATGAAGAGTTGTTGTAGAACTCGATTGTA
>CADBSN010000116.1 GCA_902797255.1 uncultured Bacteroidales bacterium
CCCATCCTTTCACTCATTTTGCTGCTGACACTCCACGTGCCAGCTCAGGCCCAACAGCCCTATAGCCTAAGGATGACACAATCCGAGATGAAGCGCACACCAAAGAGCTACCTGCTCGATTTCTCAACCAAACCCAAATGGAGCTATGTGATGGGCATAGAGCTTGAGGCCATGCTCGACACCTATTTATTATATAATGACTCATCAATCCTCAATTATTGCAAGGAGTATATCGACACCATGATTGATGCACAAGGAGCCATTCAAGGATACCGGTTCGAAGAGTACAATCTCGACAACATCCGTACAGGACATTTCGTTGCACGTATGTATCAACTCCAACCACAATCCAAGAGCCTCATTGCCATGCAGACCCTCATGCACCAGTTGGATCAGCAGCCACGTACCGAAGCCGACAGCGTATTCTGGCACAAAGCCATTTACAGCTATCAAGTGTGGCTCGACGGCATCTTCATGGGACTCCCCTATCGTTCCCTCGCAGCATCAATCATAGAGAAACCAGATAAAGCTCGACAAATCTACGACGATGCAGTTCATCAGATCAGCATCACCTACCGACGCACCCTTGACCCACAGACAAGACTGAATCGACATGCATGGGATGAGACCCACGAGATGTTCTGGGCCAATCCACGCACAGGCCTTAGTCAGCATTGTTGGGGACGGGCACAAGGATGGTTCACAATGGCCCTTATTGAGTTGCTCGATGTTCTCCCGACCAACTACGAAGGACGCACAGAAGTGCTGTCGATTTTGCGACAAGATCTCGATGCCATCATCCGATGGCAAGACCCCTCTACAGGACTTTGGTATCAAGTGATGGACTCCCCCCATCGTGAAGGCAATTATCAGGAAGCCACCTGTTCGTGTATGTTTGCCTACGCCCTGCTCAAAGCCTATCGCAAAGGATATGTTGGGACCCACTATCGTGATGCAGGCATGAAAGCCTATCAAGGCATCCTGCGACAGTTCATCCGCATCAATGCCGACCAAACCATCTCCCTCACCCATTGCTGCTCCGTAGCAGGACTAGGCCCAGGCATCAGCGAAAAAGTGTTGAAGGCCGCACCCAATGTCAAAGAGAACCGTCGTCGCGACGGCACATTCCAATACTACCTGTCCGAACCCATTCGCGACAACGACCCCAAAGGCATCGGACCCTTTATCTGGGCTTCACTCGAATTTGAGAAACTACAATGACCTATACAAACAGCTGTTTGTGTTTAGCATTCCTCCCCATTCCTGTCGCTTGTGTTGTTTTGTGGGATTTTTATACATACCCAAAGGGTAAAGACCGTTTAGTATCATACTAAAGGTGCTTTAGTGTCATACTAAAAGGGTGTTTAGTGTCATACTAAAAGGGTGTTTAGTGTCATACTAAAGGGTGTTTAGTATCATACTAAATTTTTGACGAAAATCAAGAACCTAGAGTCAAGAGTCATAGACCCCCTCTAACTCCCCCCTCTAAGGGGAGGATGGTCAATGTTCAATGTTAGGTTTATGTTAGGTCTTATGTTACCTCTCACGTTAGGTCTTTGGAAGCTCAAAACATCCTCACAAACACCTGTGTTCGTGTTTTTGTCACTTCTAATGTTAGGTCTTTGAAAAAAAGTAGAAAGAGTTAAAAGTGAAAAATTGGTAAATGGTAAATGGTCAAATGGTAAATGGTCAAAGTTGACGGTCGTCTGTCGAGTTGTTCCCACACTGGGAATAGAACGGTCCCATATTGGGAATAAATTGTTCCCATACTGGGATTCAAATAAGGTTCAAGAGCCTAGAGTTGAGAGACGAGAGATTCATTTGCTGAGGGAGAAAGTCTGTTTGTCGGAGGCAAAAACGGACCGAGTTGGGCTGTTAGTAATTGGAGAATGGAGTTTTTTCTCAATTCTTATCTCTTAATTCTTAACTTTTTTGTAACTTTGCAACTTAAAAGCGACTCTCCTCTAAAGAGGAAGTTAAAAAAGGAAGCAAAAAAACGTAAAATCAAAACATAGAAAAGAAAATGTACAGAACGCACACTTGTGGAGAGCTCCGACTCTCTAATGCAGGCCAGACTGTCACCTTAGCAGGATGGGTGCAGCGCACTCGTAAGATGGGTGGCATGACATTTGTTGACCTTCGTGACCGCTATGGTATCACACAGCTTGTTTTCAACGAAGAAACCAACGCTCCTTTATGTGAGGAGGCAAATAAACTGGGTCGTGAATATGTAATTCAGGTCACAGGAACAGTTAACGAACGATATAGCAAGAACAACAACATACCTACGGGCGACATTGAAATCATCGTGGATGAACTCAATGTGCTCAACATCAGCAACACTCCCCCATTCACCATTGAGGAGAACTCTGACGGTGGTGATGACCTCCGCATGAAGTACCGTTATCTGGACCTTCGTCGTCCAAATGTTCGCAAGAACCTCGAACTGCGTCATAAGATGTGTATAGAGGTGCGCAACTACCTGTCGAACCTAGGCTTCATCGAGGTGGAGACCCCTATCCTTATCGGTAGTACGCCTGAGGGTGCACGCGACTTCGTGGTTCCTTCACGTATGAACAAGGGGCAGTTCTATGCGCTGCCTCAGAGTCCACAAACCTTGAAGCAGCTGCTGATGGTCAGCGGTTTCGACCGTTACTTCCAGATTGCGAAGTGTTTCCGCGATGAGGACCTGCGTGCCGACCGTCAGCCTGAGTTCACTCAGATCGACTGCGAGATGTCGTTCGTCACTCAGGAAGACATCATCCAGACCTTCGAAGGTATGGCAAAACATCTGTTCAAGGTACTTCGTGGCGTAGAGTTGAACGAGCCATTCCTGCGTATGCCTTGGGCAGAAGCTATGCGTCGTTTTGGTAGCGACAAGCCAGATATGCGATTCGGCATGGAATTCGTAGAACTGATGGATGTGCTGAAGTTGGGTACTTTCCCTGTATTCGACGGAGCGGCCTACATCGGAGGTATCTGTGCGCCAGGTTGTGCGGTCTATACCCGTAAGCAACTCGACAAACTGACTGACTTCGTGAAGCGTCCTCAGATTGGTGCCAAAGGATTGGTATATGCCCGTGTACAAGAAGACGGCAGCGTGAAATCAAGTGTGGATAAGTTCTACACCCCAGAACAGCTCCTTGCATTGAAGGAGAAGATGGGTGCCAACCCAGGTGACCTTATCCTTATCCTCTGTGGCGACGATGCGATGAAGACTCGCAAGCAGTTGTGTGAGCTGCGTCTGGAGATGGGTAACCAATTGGGTCTGCGCGACAAAAACAAGTTCGCCTTGCTGTGGGTTACTGAGTTCCCAATGTTTGAATGGAGCGAGGAAGAAGGCCGTCTGATGGCTATGCACCACCCATTCACCCACCCGATGGACGAAGATATTGCCTTGCTCGACACTAAACCGGAAGAGGTACGTGCTGATGCCTACGATATGGTATGTAACGGTATCGAGGTAGGTGGAGGCTCTATCCGTATCCACGATCCGAAGCTGCAGGCCAAGATGTTCGAGATACTTGGATTCACTCCAGAGAAGGCTCAGGAGCAGTTCGGATTCCTGATGAATGCCTTCAAGTATGGAGCTCCTCCTCACGGAGGACTGGCCTACGGTCTGGACCGCTGGGTAAGTATTTTCGCAGGTCTCGACTCCATCCGCGACTGTATCGCATTCCCAAAGAACAACAGCGGACGTGATGTAATGCTGGATGCTCCTGCCGCACTCGACCAGAAGCAGTTGGATGAATTAGCTATCGAAGTGAAAGCAGAAGAATAGAAAAAAAGAAAATAGTAAATAGGAAACTTTTGGAGCAGCGAGTGCAGAATTGAACTTATTCAAATTTTGCCGAACCGACGCCAAACCGAGAGGAGAGTTAAGCTTGCTTAAACTATTCCGAGGTGCGAAGGAGGAAGACCAAAAGTCAATCGTGACAAAAGAAAACGAAGTTAAATCGTTAAATAAAGTAAATAAGTGAAACTAGACAAAAATACAGTAATTGGCTTTATCCTGATGGCCGTTGTCTTCTTTGGATTTATGTTCTATGAAGGCAAGGTGCAGAAGGACAGAGCTGAGCAGATGAAGAGAGAACAAGTGGTTCAGGCTGTCGCACAGCAGAAGTCGGACAGCATCAAAGTTATTGAAGAAGAAAAGCAGGCAAAGAGACAGATTGCCCAGATGACTGATTCCACCAACAGCCTGTTTACGGCTCGTCAGAAGAACGAAGGAACAACTGTCATCGAAAATGAGTTGCTGAAACTGACTATTCAGAACAGGGGTGGACAGGTGGCACGTGCTGAGTTGAAAGACCCTGCTTATAAGAACCAAGAAGGTGGACAGGTGGTGTTGTTCGACAAGGGCGATTCAGAAATGGAATTCCGTTTTGACGGTAAGGACGACAACATCGAGACCAGCGAATTCTACTTCGCCCCCAAGGACGCTAAGCAGAACGCAGTCACCATGAGTTTGCCTGTAGCTGATGGTAGTATAGACATCCAATACGAGCTGCTACCCAACTCTTACATTCTCAACATGACGGTTGCAGCAACGGGTCTGGATGGATTCTTCTCTACAAAAACCAAGTCGTTCGATATCGTATGGAACGAAAACATGCGTCAGCAGGAGAAAGGTTTCGACTTTGAGAACCGCTATAGCACCATCACCTATCGTACGACAAACGACGACACAGACGAACTGAGCTCAGCAGGTGCGAACGAGGAAGAGACCGACTTTGATGGCGAACATCTGGAGTGGGTGGCATTCAAGACTCAGTTCTTCAGCCAGATTCTCATTGCCGACAAGGATTTCAAACCAGAATTGTTCAGTCAGACTCAATACAAGAAAGAACAATCGAACGGTTATCTCAAAACCTACAAGGCTGAGGTTTCATCTGAGTTCGACCCCTCTGGCAAGACACCTACAAGCTTGAAGATGTATATCGGTCCGAATAAGTTCTCTACCCTGCGCGAGAACGAGAAGTTGTGTAACTCGGATAGCGACCTTGACCTCCAGAGTATCGTCTACCTGGGATGGCCGCTCATCAAGTATATCAACCGCTTCTTCATGCTTTATCTCTTCGACTTCATGACCGGATGGGGTATCAACATGGGTATCGTACTCTTGCTCCTCACTTTGGTCATCAAGTTTGCCATCTTCCCACTCAACCGCAAGAGCTACCTCTCAAGTGCCCGTATGCGTGTGTTGAAACCGAAGATTGAAGAGATTTCAAAGAAATATCCTGATAAAGACCAGGCTATGCAACGCCAGCAGGAGACCATGAAACTCTACTCAGAGTATGGTGTAAGTCCGATGGGCGGTTGTCTGCCAATGCTGATTCAGATGCCTATCTGGATTGCCTTGTTCAACTTCATTCCTAACGCCATCGAACTGCGTGGTCAGTCGTTCCTCTGGGCAGACGACCTCAGTACCTACGACGATGTCATCAACTGGGGTACCCACATCTGGGGTATCGGTGACCACCTGAGTCTCTTCTGTGTTCTCTGGTGCTTGTCAACAGTTGCCAACACATGGATTATGATGCGTCAGCAGCGCGACTCAATGAGTCCTGATCAGGCTCAGCAGATGAAGATGATGCAATGGATGCAATACCTCATGCCTGTGGTATTCTTCTTCTCATTCAACGACTATTCATCTGGTCTCAACTATTATTACTTCGTATCAGGTCTCATCTCTATCATCATGATGTGGTTCCTGCGTAAGACGACAGACGATAAGAAGCTGTTGGAACAACTCGAACGTCGCTATAAGGAACGTAAAGCCAACAATAGCGGTGTGCAGAAGACCTCATCAATGATGGGACGCCTGCAGGCGATGGCTGAGAAGCAGCAAGAGATGATGCGTAAACAGCAGGAAGAGCAGAAGAAAAGGAAATAAACCATAAATCCTTATATTGAATCCTTATGAAAAAAGTACTAATCGCAACAAGCCTAATGGCTTTAGTTATGATGGAAGCATGTAACAACGAACCTGCTGCAACCATGATAGGCAGGCAGACGCCAGAAGTGAAAGACGGACAGTTCACACCCGAA
>CADBSN010000117.1 GCA_902797255.1 uncultured Bacteroidales bacterium
ATCACCCTCGAAGTAATAGGTAGCGACCATCTGAGGTGTCTTGCTTGCATTTGTTGGGAACCATCCTACCTTCCACGTCTTTTGTTCTGTAATCATAGGTACCGCATCTTTTCCGTTGTTGATGACCTCGATATTGGCAATTCTCAAATGACGGGTATAAGTTTTGGTCTCTGCGGAAGAGACATACGACTGAATCTGAATCATTGCATCTGACCCATAGTCTAACATCAAAGGAATGTCATAAACTGTAAGGGTATCAGCAGACGATGTAAAGTTTTGCTGCTTTTTCGTTGGATCCAGTGGATTTATACAAACATAATTCCTTGTTCTTGGCCATTGACCATTTATATTTTTGATAAACATGTTGATTCTGAATTGGTTCCCTTGAGGAGCTACACTATCGATAGCCTCTGGTGCCATCGTGATGCGAATGGTGTAATTGGTATTCGCCAGCAACGTAGGCAGGTTGAAGCCAATATAGGGCTGAGCAGCTTGAGTTATTGGTATCGCATGCAGATATTGATTGCCCGGCACTCCGAATTTCGGATTAAGATTCTCCATCGTGTAAGTGCAGTTCCTGGTGTATTCGGGATTTCCTTTATCATCTTCCTCTAAGTTAATGGCTGCCATCAAATCAATCTGTCCTAAGCGGGCATTAAACACATCTAATAGGTCTTCATCAATTTGATCAACAAAATATATTGTCTTTCCGTCAGAGCCCTCGTAGGTGTCAACCGCACGCGCTTTATAAGTTTCAAGCCTATCTGCGACATATTGTCTGAATTTATCACAGAATAATTTACGAATCATCTGCTCAATACCTTGACCCAAGCCAAACAGTTCTTGATGGCGTGCAATGAAATCATTACATGCTTCGATGGTAGGAATCACTACATCGCTCTCGTCCCATCCCCATTCAATCAGGTCATAACGCTCATAATAGAGAAACTCCTTCGTACTCAACCACTTATCACCGCTCTCATCATAAACGGCACGGATGGGCAAAGCTTTTGGGGGAAAATTGCTATAAGAACTATAGCGTGTTGTGGCTTTGAGCTGGTTATTATGGTACACCTTTACTTTCTCTTTATTTTTATCAACCAATAGTTCAGTCCAATATACAGCTTCGTTATTGTACTCACTACTTACACTCATACCATCCCGTTTCAGATGCATTCCATCTGCTTTTGGCATGAACAATGTATTGCCATTTGGGCCAGTCAACAAGTAACCTTCCACTTTGTCCTTATAAATCTCGACACAAGTACACATGTCAATCAGCTCCTGATACTCCACATCCGTAGGCATACGCCAGTTCTTGCCTTGCAGTTGGTAGGCGGCATCGAACTTTGTCTTGGCAATATGATTCTGTATGATGTTTTCAATTTCAGAGTAATGACCTGAATAAGCCATGCTTTGACTATCATCGCTTGGACGCTCAGTGCCAATCGTATCGCCCCAGAAGAAATATTGACCAAAGTCTGTGGCAGAAGCTGCTCCCACATTGTGGGTAGACCATTTTACGCTCAAACCCAAATCGACCATCTCTTCTTCATCGTTGATATGATAATCCAAATACTTTTCGATAAAATAATACCCTAAGTTCCAACCACTACTTCTATCTTGATAGAGAATCTTGCCGTTTTGTACATAGTAGTTCAAGAACGAAGACGAAGATTTCTTTTTCAACGTCACCATCATCTTACCATCTTCAGTGGTTCTGACCCATGTATCATCAATAGTCAGTTTATTGATACCTTCAAATATTGTGTAACCAAAGGTTCCCCAGTCCCAAATACACTCCAGAGTTCTGTATGTACGTGAATATGAATCTTCATCTTCTGTCGGATACATATAAATGCCTGTCATTGTATGAGTTTCAATCGTCATCTCGGCTTCTATCTCATCTGGCATCAAATAACCATCATCTGCAAAGGGGGCAAAAAACAGCACATTATTCTTATTGCATCCAATGCCATTGGTAATCTGCAAGGCACTGCTATCTTCTCCAAATTGGCACACCTCACGCGTTGTCTTATCTACAAGGCGTTTCGTGAATTGATTTTCGATGAAATGGGAGAATATCTGCCCTTTCTGTTGCGTTATAACTTTCCCTTCATGAAGCGCATCAAAGTCATAAACCACGATTTCATCGTTAGTTGAACCCTCTATTTCGTAATACCATTCAGCATCTCCCCATCGTTTCTGATAGAAACTACGAGGAGCAAGTATCTTGTTTCCTTCTTCGCGAAGTGGAGTTATCAACTCAGTTCCATTCATACCAAAGAGATACTGATGCGTTTCGGTCTGAAACTCATGATAGAGCTTTTTGTATACTTTGCCTTGAATGGTTGTGTCCCCTTTGATGGAATAGGTGTGGATGAAATACATAGGCTCATTCCAAATTAATGTATTCTCTGGCGCATTCTTGACGTTCCATTCAACTTCCTGTTCGTACACCCATACAGGATTTCCGTCCAACATGGACTGCTGAGCCTGAAGTGTCTCTGATTGCAACACGAAAAGCACCAGAGCACATATGAATGTCATCATTTTTCTTTCCATAATCTTATCATTTTATTTGATGAATATCTTTTTCCCATTAACAATATTCAATCCCTTCTGAAGAGTGTTGATGCGCTGCCCCTGCAGGTTATAGACAGCGTTGTTCCTCTCCCCATAGAGGGGGAGTTGGAGGGGGTCAATTCCTGTCGCAGTTGTATCGAACACACCATTGAAGGTCTCGTTGCTGTTATCAATGGTTATCTCATACTGCCCCTCCGGATATTCAGAGATGTCAATATTCAGCGCTATGATATTGCCTGCGTTAATAGCCTTCTCATAGAGGGTTTCACCTGTTTTCTGGTTGATAATGCGTACCAGATAGGTATCGTCAAGGCTTCCAAGGACGATGTTCAGTTGCTGGCTGTTGTATTCACCATAGACATCTCCTATCGCCTCACTTCTATTTCCAGGTGCCTTTGGCTGAATCTTGGTCGTGTGTGTGAAGTCGAAACGACGTTTCTTGGCATAGTCGGGTCTATCATGGCTCACTTCGTCTGCGAGTTGCTCATTGAGGTAGATGACCTCATCGTCTACGGTACATGCAATGAGAGTACCTTTATTGCCATTCCATGTGAAATTAGCATGAGGGCAGTTTTCGCTGCCGACTCCTTCCAACCAACGTTCTGTATCTCCTATTTTATAATACGTTCCTTTAAATCCTTGGATGCCTCCAGATACTTTATTTACTATAAGCATATTGCCATTAAATAATATGCTATCGCCAGTAGCCAAAGTAAAGTCGTAGAGCAATTCAAACGTCTCTTGCTGTTTGCTTGCAAAATACACTTTCTTGTCTTTTTCATACCAAGCTCCTATATATCTCACGCTCTCTATTGGCTCTATATTCCCAACGCCAAATTCGATACCTTCCCCCTTCACACACATCATCCGCTTTGCTGTCTGGCCAGCAACGATGGTGTCTCCGTCGAGGTAATAGTAGTCTGTCCACTCTTCTTTTGGCCATCCATCAGATTCGACTTTCACAATCCACACCTTACCATCTTCTACAAACTGACGATACTCGTTCTGAGGAGTCTTGTTGATAACAGGATGCTCCACTCCCTGATTATCCACAACGATGTAGTTGAGGTTTGGATTGAAACCTGAAACATAGAAGTCTGTGGCATGGAGAGCCATGCAGTCCATCGTTGGCTCCACCTCTTGTATGTAGAAACGGATTCGATAGGTGAGAGGATCATCGGTCGGCTCTTCCTTGAAATAGGCATAGTTGTTTGGACCGCATTGTGTAAGTGCTTTCCCATAGACATGCAAGCGGTTGCCTTCTAATTCATAAGTGAGTTTGTGGAAGTCTTCCTCCCAGTTATCCTCTGCTCCTGTTGGCAGGTTGCATCCGTGCCATCGATAGTTTACTGTGTC
>CADBSN010000118.1 GCA_902797255.1 uncultured Bacteroidales bacterium
ACGCTCACGTCCATCTTTGACGGCAATTCTGCATAGTATACCTTCTTTTTAATTACTGCCAGTATTTCACTCTTATCCATATTGTTCATATTATGCCCAAGATGCTACTGCATTTTCACTTGCAAAGATACTACATTTCTTTTATTCTACCAAACTCTTTCCATCTTTTATGAGCAAAAGACAACCATACCAAAAAACATTGTCAACGAAATTAGGAAAGGAAATTTTGGGGTACATTTTGCAGGTGAACAAAAAAGGAGAGCCAAAGCTCTCCTATGAATGGGTTCCCGAAGGGTTACTGTTCGTTCGAATTAGATGACCTCAACCTTTGCAGCAAGTGACTTGCACTTGTCACGTAGTTCATCTAGAGGTGTTCCTACCTTGTCGTAGCATACAACGACTCCCATACGACGGTTGACATGAGCAACGGGTTTGCCGAAGATGCGGAGATAGGTGCGTGGTGCTGCACAGACTTCCTCAATTCCTTTATAGTCAGGATGGTCTGTCTCTATGCCTGAGAGGATGACGGCACTCGCCCCTGCCTTCTCTTGTGTGATTTCTGGGATTGGCAATCCGAGGACGGCACGACAATGAAGTTCGAACTCACTGAGGTTCTGGGTACCTGCAAGGGTCACCATACCTGTGTCGTGTGGACGTGGTGAGAGTTCTGAAAAGTACACACCATCCTGGTTGCTGATGAAGAACTCAACGCCCCAGATGCCGGCACCTGTCAAAGCTCCTGTCACTTTCTCTGCCATCTCCTGTGCAGCTTTCAGGTGTTCGGGTTTCATAGGCATAGGCTGGAAACTCTCACGATAGTCACCACTAATCTGTACGTGTCCTGTAGGTGCACAGAAGAGGGTTGGTCCATTCTTCTGAGTGACGGTAAGCAGAGTTATCTCGTAGTCGAACTTGATGAACTGCTCAACAATCACTTCCTTGATATCGCCACGTGCGCCCTTTGCGGCAAAGTCCCAGGCACGCTGCAAGTCGGCTGGACTATCAACCTTGCTCTGTCCATGACCAGAAGATGACATGAGTGGCTTTACGATGAACGGATAACCGATTTCGTTGGCAGCAGCCTCGAATTCCTCAAAGGTCTTTGCATATTTATAGTTGGCGGTCTTCAGACCCAACTCGGTATGTGCTAACTCACGGATGGCCTTACGGTTCATGGTGAAGTTGACGGCACGTGCTGATGGAACGACCTGAATGCCCATCTGCTCACATTCGTAGAGTTTCTCTGTACGGATGGCCTCAATCTCTGGCACGATGATGTCGGGTTTGTGTTTCTTGACAGCTGCCATGAGGGCATCTCCGTCGAGCATTGGAAAGACTTCGCACTCGTCAGCTACTTGCATAGCAGGAGCGTGCTCGTATGCATCACAGGCTACTACGTACTGACCTTTTCTCTTACAGGCGATAACAAACTCCTTACCGAGCTCGCCTGATCCTAAAAGCATGATTTTTTTCATCTTCTTATTTATTATTGGACTATTTACGATTTTCTGTTTCTTTAATTATTGGTTTGAACTCTTAAACTTCTTGAACTTTGAACTTTGAATTTTTCACTTTTAACTCTTCACTTTTAACTTATCAACTGACCTTAAACTATAAACTATCAACTTTAAACTTTACTTTATTGGTGCTGCTCGCGAAGCAGGTCGTTGACGGTCTTCACTGGGTTGAAGGTCTCGAGTGGCACTTCAACGAAGATGGTGTTCCAGTCGCTCATAGCTCCGTTCCAGAGACCTGGAAGTTCGAGCGCCTTGAGCTCCTTACCGTTCTTACTCTTCGAAGAGATGAATCCTGTCTGTGGGTCAACATACTGAGGCAGATTGAAGTGGTTGCCTTGGTAGTCCTTCACTGCACACACAAGGTCAACAGGATTGAAGTGGGTACCACTCTTGAACATCTTGACGTATTCCTCGTTATTGGTGTCAATCTGTGAACTCTCAAGAATCTGCAAAGAAATGGTACCATCCTGATTATAAGCAAGGAAAGGACCTCCACCTGGCTCACCAACGTTCTTCACCATACCGCAGACACGCATCGGACGATTGAGTTTACGACGCAGATAGACAGCCATCTCTGTGTCTTCAAGGTTCTTGAGATTTGGATTCTGACAACAGAGGTCGTTCTTGACAAACCGTATCATCTCAACCAAATCCTCATGAGTGTACTTTCCTGTATCGAGCAAACGGATGTAATCGAATGCTCGCTTCTGGAGCGATACCAACACACCTGCTATGACCTTCTTAAAGCGAACGGTTGCGTCTTTCAGACGGTCGGGTACCACATTATCTATATTCTTAATAAAGATGACATCTGCATCGATGTCGTTCAGGTTCTCAATAAGAGCACCATGTCCACCTGGACGGAACAGGATGGTGCCGTCTTCATTGCGGAACGGTTCGTTGTCGATTGTAGCAGCTACGGTATCTGTACTTGACTTCTGCTCAGAAAAACTGATGTTATACTTCACACCGAACTTTGACTCATATTCAGCCTTCTTTGACTCAACAAGTGACTCGAATAGCGGACGGTGTTCTGGACTTACAGTAAAATGTACGTTCACCTTACCATCTTTACCTGCTGCATAAAGTGCCCCCTCGACAAGATGTTCCTCAAGTGGTGTACGAACGCAGTCGTCGTATGCATGGAACTGCAAAAGGCCCTTAGGCAGTTTGCCATAACTCAGACCGTCCTCGTTTAACAGACATGCAACCACAGCTTTGTAGTTACCCTCATCAATTAGGTCTTCAATGGTCTTGCCTTCGTTTACAACACATGCATCAGTCAATGCTTCATAGAAAGCAAAATCGGAGATGTGATCGAAGAACTTCTTCATGAAATCCGTATCGGGCTTGTCAGCCTCTCCGTCCAAGAATTCAAACAGGTTCTTGAACATACGTGATGCCGCTCCAGAAGCAGGAACAAACTTCTGAACGGTGTGAGTGCCCTTCAAGTACTCATCCCACGCATTAAGGTAAGCCTGTTGCTGCGCGTCATCTGTTACTGTGATACCATTACCTGGAGCTGCGGCTCCTGACAATTTCAAAAAAGGGAAACCTGTCTTGAATTGACCAAGCTGTCTGTTGAACAGTTCCTCTGAGATGCCTTTCGACTGAAGGAACACCTTATCTTGTTGTGTAAGCATATAATAATTTGATTTGGTTTGCAAGAATTCTTCGACAAAGGTACAAATAATTTACCATTTGACCATTTACTATTTACTATTTTTTCTGATTTCTTCATTTTTTATTTCTTTCATTCTTTCATTTTTGCATTTTTTGCTATCTTTGCATTTGATTTGCAAAGGAGGGGAATCATGAATGCACAAACAGAGCAAATAGTCGAAACCTTGCAAAGGGTTGAGCGTCTCACCGCAGAGCTTATCGACAAGACTGAGCAAGACAACATCAGGAAATTAATTCTTGAAAACAACAAGGAAATCAGTCAACAGACAGAGATCGAACGCGCATTCGGTCTCAATCCTGTGTTGTTCGATCTGCAGACCACCCTCATCACGATAGAAGAAATCGGTATGAGTCGTGCCATCATCATCAGTACCATGTTACATGAATATGTACACAGGGGTGTCATCTCAGAAACAGAAGTGACGAAACTGTTTGGTGAGGATGTTTCGAAAATCATTCATGGCCTGCTGAAGGTAAACGAACTCTATGCAAAAAGCACAAGCGTAAACACAGAGAACTATCGCGACCTGATGCTTTCGTTTGCGGAGGACATGAGGGTCATCTTCATCATCATCGCAGACCGTGTGAACCTCATGCGTCAAATAAAAGATCTGGGAAGCGAAGAAGCACGAAAGAAAGTGGCCAAAGAAGCCAGTTTCCTCTATGCTCCATTGGCACATAAACTAGGTCTTTACCTGATTAAATCAGAGCTTGAAGACTTGTCGTTAAAATATTTGGAGACAGAGAGTTTCTACATGATCAAGGAGAAACTCAACGCCACAAAGAAAGCACGCGATGAGTATATCCATAAATTCATCACCCCTATCGAAGAAAAGCTCCAGACAGCAGGACTGAAATTCCACATCAAAGGACGTACAAAGAGTATCCACTCCATCTGGCAGAAGATGCAAAAGCAGAAGTGTCAGTTCGAAGGAATCTACGACCTCTTTGCCATCCGTATCATTTTGGATTCAAAGCCAGAGAAAGAGAAGCAAGACTGCTGGCAGGTATACAGCATCGTGACTGATATGTATCGCCCCAACCCAAAACGTCTGCGTGACTGGCTCAGTGTGCCAAAGAGTAACGGCTATGAGAGTCTACACACTACAGTAATGGGGCCAGAAGGCAAATGGGTGGAGATACAAATCCGTACAGAGCGGATGGACGATATTGCAGAACACGGTTTGGCTGCCCATTGGAGATATAAAGGTGTGAAAGACAGCGGAGCCAAACTGGAAGACTGGCTAAAAGACGTTCGTAGTGCGTTGGAGACCCAAGGTACCGCAGACGAACAGGTTGTTGACCAGTTCAAGGTTGACTTATATAGCGACGAAGTGTTTGTGTTCACTCCCAAGGGTGACCTCTTCAAGCTACCCAAAGGCGCTACCCTGCTCGACTTCGCCTATCAGATTCACACCAATATCGGTTCACACTGTAGCGGAGGATTGATAAACGGGAAGAACGCACCTGTACGTACCAAACTGCAGACTGGTGATCAGGTAGAGATTCTGACCAACCCGAACCAGCAACCCAAACGTGACTGGCTTAACTATGCCATCACGTCAAAAGCACGTAGCAAGATACGTCAGAGCATCAACGAGCAAGAACTGAAAACGGCCACTTATGCGAAGGAGACGCTGGAACGTAAGTTCAAAAACAGGAAACTGGAGATAATAGAGCCTACATTGATGAAAACCATCAAGCGATTGGGATTCAAGCACGTGATGGAGTTCTACAAAGCTCTCACGGAAGAGATTCTGGGAGTGGACAAGGTGATTGATGCTTATATTGAGGAACAGAAACGCGAAAACAACGAACTCCCCCTCGCTGAGACCATAAGTGCGGAGAACTTTCATCTTGACGAAGGAAACGAAAACCTGATGGGTCGGTCGGGTAAGGATGTGCTGCTTATCGGTAATCATATAAAAGGTGTAGAATACAACCTAGCCAAATGCTGTAATCCGATTTATGGTGACGATATCGTAGGGTTCGTAACAGTAAGCCGCGGTATCACCATTCACAGGAAGAATTGTCCGAACTGCCGCAGGCTGCTCGAACAGATGGCCTATAGGGCGATTGATGTAAACTGGGCAGAACAAAGCAGCGGCATGTTTGCTATCACATTGCATATCATTGGAAATGATGACGTTGGTATCGTGAGCAACATCACCAGCATTATTGCCAAAGAAAAGAACATCCTGCTTCGGAGCATCGATATCAAATCGTCTGAGGATGGGCTATTTGCCGGACACCTCACCATTATGATTGATGACAACAAACGCCTGAATCAGCTGATTAAGAAGATACAAGCGGTGAAAGGCGTGAAGAATGTGACAAGATAAAATAAAACGGAGTTAACGAAGTTAACGAAGTTAGCGGACATACGGCCTCGAAGTTAACGCTTGAGCTGCGCTCTTCGCTCCGACGACAGTCTGCAGGTGTTAACAGCTCTTGGTATTGTCGAACGCAGTGATAACTCCGAACGAAGTGATAACTTCAATAACTTCCATGAGCGAAGCGAATCAACTTCTCAATAACATGAAGATAAATCTTATTCTGGTTGGAAAAACCACAAGCAAAACGTTTCAGGCCATCATCGATGACTATAGCGAGCGGGTAACACACTACACCCCGTTCGACGTGACCGTCATCCCAGAACTGAAAAACGCCAAGGCCCTGTCGCAAGAACAACAGAAGAAGTCGGAAGGCGAACTGATACTGAAACAACTACAAGACAGCGACTATGTAGTGCTGCTCGACGAACATGGCAAAGAGATGAGAAGCATTGAACTGGCCACATGGATGAGCAAGAAACAACAAGCGGTCAGTCGCCGTCTGGTGTTCATCATCGGAGGACCATACGGGTTCTCTGCAGATGTCTACCAACGAGCAAATGAGAAGTTGTCACTCTCAAAAATGACCTTCTCCCACCAGATGGTGCGTATGATCTTCATTGAACAAATCTATCGGGCCTTCACCATACTAAAAGGAGAACAATATCACCACGAATGACAGAAGCCACCCTCTAGCTCCCCCTTTATGGGGAGATAGCTCCCTACTATCTACCCCTCTAAATCTTTAAATGGTGATAGGTTAAAGTTGAAAAATCGCATAAAAGAGACGCAATCTATCATGAATAATAAAAAAACTTTCAACTTTCAATTTTCAACTTTCAACTTTTTTGTACCTTTGCACATCTAATTTATTGATGACTATATGCTAAGAATACTCATTATTTGCGGCCTACTTTTCTCCATAAATGCAGCAGGACAGGAATTGGATTCCATAGGAAGTCTGCCACCACAAAAGAGTGCACCCACCTTGAAAGCGCGGCTTCGTCAATTACAAGACTTTTTAGACAACAAAGCCCGTTCGAAGGTAGATCCACGCTTTATCGAAGTACCCGATAAGCCTTGGAGGGTTATCCTGCGATACAAGGTGAATGAAGTGGACGTTGAAAGCGACAACCGCACTGATGTATCCGATACAGAAGAGTACATGGAATGGAAATTGCGGTTCAAACCGCCTATGGCATCTTCCATTGGCTTCTGGGTGGGTTACCGTGGTACAGGATTATCGTATTCGTTTTCGCTCAACAAGAACGCAGGACGTTATTTCTCTATTAGCTGCACAGGTGCAAAATATGGATTCAACTTCCGATTGAGACGATTCAACACAGACGAGACATCTTTTTCAGCTGTAGGCTACAACGCAGACGGAACAGTGGACGGAGAGCCCCTTGAGACAGAAGGACGAATGCCTTCACCGGTATGGATACGATCAGTTTACCTCAATGGCTACTATGTATTCAACGGTCGTCGTTACTCACAGGCTGCAGCCTACAACCAGTCTGTCATCCAGCGTCGCTCTGCAGGTTCATTCCTCGCTGGTGCTACATGGTATCAGTCTTCTTTTGACTATTCGAATGACGATAACGCCTTTTTCATGTTTATCGGTCATGGCACACACCGCATCAAAGTACATCAAGCCAATCTCGGTTTAGGCTACGGTTACAACTTTGTACCGTTCAAAGGCTTTGTCATCAATGCAATGGTTATGCCTACCCTCAGTGTCTATAACCGCGTGAAAGTTTACAAATATGATTTCAACTACGACTTCAGCTCAGGTGATGGTGAGATTGACGATTATGGGGAATGGAATCCTACAACTCACACTTGGGCAAACGGAAAGACCCACAAACCTTTAGGATTGGTGCCCGACGAAGACGAAGATTGGTATAATGAAGCCAATTTCTGGGACAATGGTTCCGAGACACAATATAGTGCACTACAACTCAATGTGGATGTGCGCCTAGGTATTGCGTATAACTGGAAAAACTATTTCATCGGTCTGCAGGCCCAACTCAACCGTTTCTCTTACAAGCAGGATCATAACAAGATCAGACTGTTCGACGGATATGCACGAGTGGCTGTGGGTGTGAGATTGTAAGAGCGAGTCAAGGGTCAAGGGGCGAGAGGCGATAGACCCCCTCTAACTCCCCCTCTATGGGGAGGATGGCCAAGGCCCTAGACCCTAGACAGCGCAAGCTAAGTTATGCAGGCGAACAAACAAATTACATCGTTTTCGAACCAAAAAGTCCAAAAAACAATGAATTATGACAGATAGATTGTCTATTCTATTATTTTTTGTTAACTTTGCACGCCGAACGAAAGGCAAACGGCTTTAATCATTAGCCTTTTGTCCCCTCAACAAGAGGGTCTTGGAGAGATGCTCGAGTGGCTGAAGAGGCACGCCTGGAAAGCGTGTAACCGTCCAAAGCGGTTCCGGGGTTCGAATC
>CADBSN010000119.1 GCA_902797255.1 uncultured Bacteroidales bacterium
CATGGTAGAGAACCTCTCGTACTTCGGTGAACTGCTTAACAATGGCTATTTTTATATGCAGGGACGCAAATCATCATACATTGCACTTTGTGTATACTGGGTGTTCTCCAAGAGTCCAGGCATATATCCATTCGAACTGCGTAAAGAAATCAAGCAGGATGCACAGTTGATGAAACGGGTCACGCCAATCTTGTATGCGATGAACAAATATGGAGAAGAACGGTATGGGAAAGAACCTTACATGCCTTCGGACTATTATGAGAAACAGAGTGCCCAGATTAAGGATTTCTTGGAATCTGATGGACCAGAAAGAGCGTCCTTCTCGATATTCAACTTCACAAGAGTCTATCGCAATGAGACAATGATGTATGACATATCCATGAATGATATGGGGGTAGTAGGGTATCTATATCCTCCAAAGCACGATTTTGGTTATTGGGAATACGACATTACCTTACGTCCATCTGTAAGTGGAAAGGCAGGAACCTTTGCAGATGCTCAGATTGATATTGCAAGACATCTGTGCAGGATACTGCCTATGTCTATTAGGTGGGCTGCATTACCTGAATCTATAAAGATGTGTGTGTCACTTCTACGAATATCATTTGAACGAGGTACATAACGGGTTATGCAAGAAGAAATCCATACTTTCGACTTTTCACCAAAGTCGGTATCAAGAAATTGATGGGGTGCAATACAATATGCTCGACATCATGGAGCTGAGAGAATAAAGAAGAGATAATACTGACGGATAAAAGAGTTACCATGACAACAACGGAACACTATGCACGATGCTTCAGGGATGATGCAATCACAGACCCATATAATAAGGTAGGTGTTGCAATCGTCATAGAATTTTTCGAAGAAAGATTCTCGATGTTTCGGGTGAATTGGGGGCCAGAAAGTGAATGGGAACATCCATTTGATGGCGCGGTGGAACAGCATTGGCACTTCACAACAGAGGATACCCAAAAACTGATGGTTAAAACAAAAGCACATGATGGGATAGAACTGCTCAACAAAGTGTATGAGCGTTTTAAGAGTAAATCTCGTAACGCAGATTATTATATTGCTAAGTGGTGTAGAATAATGGGTATTGAGTATTGGTTTTATTATCATCGCTGTTTGACCAAGGATACAAAAAAGAAACTAAAAGAGATGAGAACTGATCGAATCGGGGAGAAGTAACAATGATGTAATTATAAAAGCCATGACCATCATACATGCAAATGACCCAACGACCAAAGTCCTGTCGTACTTATATGAGCTGCGGCAGGATATTTCTGCACGTATTACGGAAGCAAGCACCAATAGCGACATTCAACGTGCCATCCGTGGTGATAACACCATTATGATGCTGGGGCATGGCAATCAATATGGATTGTTCTCAAAGCCCGATAAGAATGGTGAATACAAACGATTTCTAATAACCGATCGTCATGTGCAGTTCCTGCGTGACAAGACGTGTATCGGGATATGGTGCCACGCCAATGAGTTTGCAGAACGGTATGGCTTGCATGGTTTGTTCTCTGGGATGATTATCTCTGAACTGCAGGAAGCCATTGACTATGATATTCATGCTACGAAAGAGGAGATAGACGCGGAAATGGAGAAGTTTACTCGTCGCTTGAACGACTGTATTGATAGTTTTGGACTGGCAGAGACATCTATACGTATGAGAGGCTTAGACGATGTAAAGTCCGAGCTGACCATCTTTAATTACAACAATTTGTACTATTATGAATAGAATGAAATACATATAACAGATGAAGATGCCTCTCAATAATAATTGGGTGGCATTTTTATTTTTTTTACCTGATAGAAAATGGTTACTTGCCTCACTCTCTATGCATAAACAGGCAAAAGTTAACGATTAAAAGAACGTTGGTTATGAAGCAGCATTACGACATGTTTATCGAGGAGAAGGTACTGAGGGTGTTCTCCGAAATGGAAAAGAGAGTGTCTAACGAAGACATGGTAAGGATTCACGAGGCATACGAACTGGCTCGTGAAGCCCATGCAGAGCAGAAGCGGAAGTCGGGTGAGCCTTACATCATCCATCCTATTGCTGTTGCAACCATCGTTGCTGAGGAACTGAAGTTGGGTGCCAATCCTGTCATCGCTGCGTTCCTGCACGATGTGGTGGAAGACACGGACTATACGATGCAAGACATCCGTCAGCGTTTTGGTGACGATGTGGCGTTCTTGGTTAGCGTCGTAACCAAGAAGAGCACGGGGAACTATGAGATATCCAAGCAGGTGGACAACTACAAACAGATGCTTAACTCCATCCACTATGACATCCGCGCGCTGTTGGTAAAGCTTGCCGACCGCTTGCACAACATGCGCACATTGGGCAGTATGCCGCCTCACAAGCAGATGAAGATTGCCGGAGAGACAGATTTTTTCTATGCACCATTGGCCAACCGATTGGGATTGTATAACGTGAAGATAGAACTTGAGAACTTGAGCTTCCGTTACCGTTGTCCCCATGAGTACGAGCTGATTGCCAACCTGATTCAGAAGGACAAGGATTGTCATCAGGAACGGCTGGATGCCTTCACCGCCAAAATCCATGATGTGCTGGCTAAGGATGGCATAGAGGTACAGGTCAAAACCATCTATCGTGCTCCATATAGCATTTGGCGCAAGATGCGTAAGTCGGGCGATGACTTCAACCACATCCCCTTTCGTCATATTGTGGAGGTGATGTACGCCTGTGAGGATGAGCAGCATGAAAAGGATATTGCACTACGTATCTACTCTCGTCTCACCGATGCTTTCAACGAAAAGCCTTGTGGCATCATCAACTACATCGACTCACCAAAGGAGAACGGTTATCAGTCGTTCCATGTACAATTGCTCAGTGACTTCGGCTGTTGGGAAGAGGTACACATTAGCAGCGAGCGTATGGTTCGCGCCTCACAACTCGGAGTCGTAGCAGAACGTAGCGAAGACAATGTGCGTCGTTGGATTGAAAAGTTTCGTACGGTGCTGAAGGATATTGAGTTGCACCAGAAAGAAGGAGATTTCATTGAGAACGTAGTGACGACGTTCTACAATGATGACATCATGGTCTTCACCCCCAAGGGAATGCCTGTCAATCTACCCAAGCGAGCAACGGCACTTGATTTCGCCTTTGAGATTCACAGCCATATCGGAGAACATGCCCACTACGCACATATCAACGGACAGTTGTCATCCGTCAAGACTGAGCTACATCGTGGCGACATTGTGGAAATTTTTACCAATCCCGACATCCTGCCTCAGAAAGATTGGACGGATCATGTGCTGACCTACAAGGCCAAGGGATTTCTGAAACGGTACTTCGCAAAGCAGGAAAAGCCCACCTTCCACTTCTGTTCCCACTGCCAGCCCATCCCGGGTGAGGAGGTCATCGGTTTCAAGGAGGCCGATGGTAAAATTTCTGTTCACAAACGTAATTGTCCCATCGCCATAGGTCTGGCATCCCAACAGGGCGACTCCATCGTGTCAGTTGACTATCAGGAAACCCCGGATGCTCTCTATCCCGTAGCCATCCAAATCCTAGCCATTGATCGCACACATCTTTTATGCGATATGATCAACTGCATCACCAACGAACTTCGTCTGTCTATACATTCGTTGAACACGACTACCACAGACTGTATCGTGCATTGCACAATTCGTTTCAGCGTACACTCCTTCGATGAGTTGCAGACCATCATTTCCCAAGTGTCAGCTATCAATAATGTAAAAGAAGTAAATAGAATTTAATTGGAGTAAATAAAATGAAACAAATGAGAATATTAACGATATTCATGGCACTTCTAATGACGTGTGGCATCATTGGTATAGCCTTTGTGTCTTGCAAGGGGGCTAATCATGCTGGAGATAATGCGGAATCTCTGGCTAATTCAAACCAGCTTCCTCCTGTTATTCCTTCTTTCATTAAAGACAAATTTGGACC
>CADBSN010000120.1 GCA_902797255.1 uncultured Bacteroidales bacterium
ACCAGATAGTTTTTGAAGAAGAACCTCATCCACAGGCTCGTGTTCCCTATATCATTATTCCTGACGAGGATTTCAGCATTGAAGTGAGTACATCGGATTTGCCTGGGATTCGACGAGACTCAACAAACATATATGGGGTATCTTTCATTGGAACTTATGTTAAAGATGTTATCGGATATAAAGATTCTTTTTATTATTATACAATTGATTCCACATCAGATTGTTATAATGATCAGAAGGGGTACGATGTTTATATGGGGCCTTTGCGTGCTTTTTTGCAGGTAGATTGGAGAAAACACAATAATCAATGGTAAAGATGCAGTTCGTGCTTCATGACAATCACACTTCAATATCAACACCTTCAGTTCAGAAAACGAAGAATTCAAAAAATCATTATAACTTCCATGGTCAGCGCATCAATGGGTTGCAGAAAGGACTGAATATCGTGGAAGGGAAGAATGTATTCGTGAAGTAACAGACCACAAAAGCCCATGATTCCCGTAAAAATACGTGAGGAATGAAGTGTTATAATAGAGAAACGTTGAGAGCGCTAATCAATAATATTTAATTACTAAAAACAGAAACCATATGCAACGATATTTCGTGCAGAAGAAGGGATTTATGAGGATGCTAATATTGTTGTTCCTAATGATGGGAGTACACATGCAGGCTCAGCAAAAGGGAGGAGGTGACAATTCATTTCTTATTACGGAGGTATGTGTCGCCAATATTGACCAGACCATTGACTACTCATATAACTATGGTGGTTGGGTAGAGTTGTACAATCCAACTGCCACGGCCGTTTCATTGAATGGATGGCATATAAGCGATGATATCATGAATCTGACGAAACATCAGCTGACGGGCTATGGTGCCTTGAATCCTGGATGTTACGAATGTATCTTCTTTGACCATAACGCTGCTAATGGCGAATATGGTCCCGATGCAGCAAAGCAAGTGAGGTTCAAGTTGAATAGGAAAGGTGGCACAATCTATCTGTCAAAGAATGGTCATGAGGTGGATGTGTCTATCACCTATCCTGCGTCTGTTCCTCGTTGCAGCTTTGCAAGAATGAGATTGGGGAATAATGAATGGCAGTATTGTGGTATGCCAACTCCTGGAGAGCCTAATGCGGGTCATTACGCAGAGGATTGTTTGCCAGCTCCAGAAGTTGACTATGATTCAAGACTCTTCACGTCAGGATTCGATGTGCATGTGCAGATACCTTCAGGAACGACTCTCCGCTACACAACAGATGGCAGCACTCCCACACTCACGAACGGAAAAACAAGTACTGACGGTCTTTTCCCTGTCTCACAGACCACTGTGTTGCGTCTGCGGTTGTTTGCTGACGACAAACTGCCAAGCGGTGTGGTCACACGTACCTATATCTATAAGGACAGGAACTATTATTTGCCCATCGTTGCGGTTACCACAGACCAACGAAATCTCTATGACAATATGATAGGTTGTTATGTGGATGGCAAGAACGGCATAACAGGACGAGGTTCAACGGGAAAATCCAACCTCAATATGGACTGGGAACGACCTGTTAACTTCGAGTATCTGACAGCAGATGGTAAGATGGTCATCAATCAGGAGACAAGTTTTGAGATTGCCGGTGGATATAGCCGTCATTTTAAGCCAGCTTCGTTTAAAGTACAGGCCAAGAAACTGTATGACGGGAATGGTCATTTCGACTATCGTTTGTTTAAAAACAAGCCCTATCAGGAGTATAAGCAGTTGCTGATACGCAATGGAGGGAATAATAACAGGACGGATGGAGGTCCCCGAATCAAGGATGCAATTACCCAGCAGGTATTGACGACAAGCGGATTTTATGTGGATGCACAGGAGTATCAGCCTGTACATGTGTTTATCAACGGGAAATACTTAGCCATGATGAATGTGCGGGAGCCAAACAATCGCTTTCATGGTGCTGCCAACTACGGATACGATAATGACGAGATTGATGGATTTGAATATAGCAGCGGCATCTATCATCAGAAAGGAGGTACTCGTGAGGCGTTTGACAGACTGATAGACCTGTCGAAACACGCTGACAGTGATGAAGGCTATGCACATGTAGCAGAACTATTGGATATCGAAGAGTTTGTGCGCTATATGGCAACTATTTGCTATACAGGTAGTTATGACTGGCTTCTGAATGGCAACAACGTGAAGGGGTATCGTACATGGGAGGATGGCAAATTCCATTTCATCTTCTTTGACCAA
>CADBSN010000121.1 GCA_902797255.1 uncultured Bacteroidales bacterium
GGCCCCGTCTTCACGGCCTCCGATATAGAGTGTGTGCTGACCTGCTTTCAGGTTGCCATGATAGAGTTCCTTCCACGCCCATGATGCCGTTTGTAGCCCATTGACAAAGTTGTTGGTCAAGGCTCCGTCGACACTCACAAAGTAGCTGTCATCATCCCATGTCGGACACATCACACGTGCATAGATATAATAAGTGTCGGCAGTCGACACAGCGAAGTGGGCAGCAAGGATATAGGCGCTGTCGGTAGGTGTAGATTGAGCCGTCTGAGTTACGGTCTTCAGATACTTTCCCTTCGATGCAGTTGCGTCCTCTTCCAATTGGAATGCATTTCCTGATACCTCGTTAGGCAGGTTTTCTGCCTCTATCCACAAGGCATTGTTGTCGTAGGGTTCCTCCTCATCTTCAACATCAGACACAGGGTCGGTCTTGGTGAACAGACTCAAATCGATACATCCACCCATTGTTTCATAGCCTTGCGCATTGAGGTGCAGCCAGTCGTTCTCGAAGAGGAACTGTGATTGCATGGCCTCGGGGTCTTGTGGATTGCGTACAGCCTCGTCGAAGTCTATCACACCGTCGAGCATCCTCGTGGTGCGAATCCATTGGTTGATGGACGAACGTCCCTTCTCGTGGTCAGTCGAGTAGTAGCTGTTACCCTTGAACGGGGTGATGGTGCCACCGAAGACATAGATGCCCTTCTCGTGCGCTTCACGGATAATCTGCTTGTAAACCTCGATGATGCGCTTGGCAGTCTGCACACCATTCTGAGCACCACCCAAGTCATTGACCGCCTCGAAGAGGATAATCCATTTCACACCCTCCTGTCCCAGCAGGTCACGCTGGTAGCGGCTCGATGCTGTGGGGCCTAAGCCTCCGCTTAACACACAGTTGCCCCCGATTCCCATATTGAGCACACCCACCTGATTGGTTGGCTCGTGGTCCAGCAGACGGCGTGAGAGCACGTCGGCCCAGCGGTTCTGCTGGTTGGTGGTCGAGCCACGTCCGTCGGTGATAGAGTTACCTAGAATGGCTACAGCACCAGCCTCTTCGGGAGCTTCCACTTCGAGCGCCAGAATGTTATACCAATGGTCGGTCTTCGTGGCATTGCTGAAGTCCGTGGTGTTGCCCGACTTCAGATATGAGGTTGTACGCGAGCCAGGATGTCCGCTCACACTCGTCGATGAAGCCGAACCATAGTGGATGGTGATGGCCACATTCTCGCGCGGCTCGATTTGGAAGTCCACAGGGTCCGATACCGCCTTTCCCTTTGCAGGTATGGTCACGCTGGCCTGTCCGTTGAAGGTGAGGCTCACCGATGTGTTTTCTTCAATCTCGCTGCTGCTTCCAGCCGTCTTGGCGATAGCCAGTTCCACAGCCTTGATTTGGGTGCTACCCGTACTGAACTCGTTGGTCAGTTTCAAGCGCACACGCTCACCTCCGATAGACACCTGCACAATCTGTCGCAGCGAATTATTGCCCAGTCCAGGCGAAGGCGGATTGTTGTTGTTCTCCACCAATTGAGGGGCAGTACCCCATGTACCTACCCAATGACTTTGAGCCCATGCCATGCCACTCGTCAGTAAGCACGCAAATACCAATGCTATTTTCTTCATATTCATTTATTATTAACCGTTGCGACTGCAAAGCTACGAATAAAAATGAAAAAGTGAAAAATGAAAAGTGAAAAATACGACAGTTTACACAAAAACCTAGTCATAGAATGCAAAAACACCGGCTTTTCAAGCCTAAAAAGAGAATTTTCTATACCTTTGAAACTAACATGGAAAATAGTTAAGGTTATCGTTTACTTCAATAAAGTGAAGCTTGCGAAACTTGAGTTAATTAAACAAAGAAAATTTCTGGACATCATCATTGTTCGCGAACCGATAACCAGTTACATCCATCACGGCATAGATGAATTTGTCGGTGCAGAAAGGTTTATTTACAGAAGCCTTTATCCGTTCCACCTTTTCGGAATGAAGTTCTTGAAATAAGGGAGAGACATAAACGATAAAGGGAATTATTCTGCCTTGCTTTTGTGACGCCTCCGTTTGTCTGGCATGTCCGAAATAGTCAGGATCAGTATCAAAAATGTCAAGTGCATGATCGGAGAAGTAAAACACTACAGCATCCTGTTCCTTGTATAAATCCATGATGGCATTGACGACAAAGTCATTATAAAGGGTGGCGTTATCGTAATATGCTAAGACATCCCTTTGGTGTTCAGCGTATGTGGTATAGTCCGTTCCTTTGAAGTTGTCATATTCTCTTGGGTAACGCTCTTGGAAGTTTATATGCTGTCCCAACAAATGATAGAACACCATGCTTTTGTTTTGAGTTTTGGCCGATGCTTTCCCGATTAGTTTGCCATCAAGCCTTTTGGTATCCGTTTCATTTTCCAAGAAAAAAGACTCGTCGCACAGTCTAGCATGTCCGCTTGGGATATTATCAAACATGCCTTTTTCAGATTGATTGGAGATCCATGCAGTATAATACCCAGCGTTTTTCATTGCTTCAATAAGATTGGTGCTTTCATACCAAGGATGCTCACTCTCCTGACCAATCTGATAAGTGTTTAACAGATACTTGAAAGCCTTCGTCGTGTGGGTACATGGGCTTTTCACATTTTTAAAGACGAACAAGTTCCCCTTTCGTGCTTGCTCAGCCAAAAGCGGATTCGTGTTTTTCCCATATCCGTATAAAGAGCTGTGATTAGAAGAGAACGACTCTCCCAAAATGATGACAATATGAGAAGTGTGGATGCTGTCACTCTCGGTTAATTGGGGATGCGTGAGATGATTTCTCAAGTCCACCACCTCTTCAAAGTTTAGATTCCATCGCTCCTTGTCTGCAAACTCTTCTTTAATGATACCTAATTTGAGACATATTACCGCTACAGACACCAGCAACATCCCACTTGCGATAATCCATGATTTCCCAAGTTTCAGCTTTTGCATTTTGGGAATCATCACAGCAATGAAAATGCTCATTGCTAAAACAAGAATCAACACAACAATGTGCCTCCATGTAATGAATGTGTCGAAATACTCCTTTGCCTCATTGGGATTCGTTGCACCGATAATTTGAATGAAGTCGTTTGAGAGCAGACAGTCATAAACAATATAGCAATACAGATTCAATGTGGCAACAAGCGTTGCAAGAACAATTACAATTGGTTTCAGCACCTTTGCTACCCAATGAAAGAGATTGAGTACTACATCCGCCACATAAGCCATAATATAGTACATCATTGCAAGACAAACGGCATAGCCGATAGAGTTGCGCTGCGAATAACAATTAGGTAAGGCGATGAGTATCCACAGAATCAAGAAATACACCAAATCCTTTTTGAACGGATAAAGCAGTGTCTCTTTGATGACGCCAAAGAAGCCTTTCACCTTGTTGCTTCTCTTGTCACCATTGTACAATTCTTTAAGTTCGGCGATTTCTTTTTCCCTACCAATGATTGCACTCATAATAATGCTGTTTATTTTGTTGCAAATTTAGAAAAAACTTTGTTTCCTGCAAAATAAAACAGCTTTTTTCTTACATTTGTGAATTGACCTATATGCATGCCTCATGGTTCTTGATTATGCCACGAGTAGATGCGTGCTACGATAGCGCCAGAGATGTTGTGCCATACACTGAAGAGGGCTCCCGGGATGGTTGCCATGGGGTAGGCTGCGAA
>CADBSN010000122.1 GCA_902797255.1 uncultured Bacteroidales bacterium
GTTTAATTTAAGAATTTGATTTAATGATAATGTTTGTTTACTTATGTTTTTTGATTGGTATTCATATCACAGAGAACGCATTCTCGCTATTTGGGGGCAAAGTTACGACAATATTATTTCTCCTCCTATCAAATTTGATAATAATATTATCATTTTTGAGAAAAAGCAAAAATCATAGCCCAAAAGGCACTCTCATGCACCTCGCTGCCCACATAAAGCCATAGTTGTTCCATCATACCAACCATATTTTCCCAATAAAAAATAAGGTGAATTTTTCCAATAAAGCAATAAACAGAAAGGTGATGCATACATTTTGTATTGGTTTTCTACTTTTTTCGCATCAATTAACCTTTATTTCTATTAAAATGATGGTTAGTTCGTGTTTTTGCACTATCTTCGCGCTCCGATTTAGGAAACTGATTTGAAAGTTGCTGCTAATCGAAGCGAATATCATACAAAATAAGTCATGGCCAAACGCACTTTTTTCATTGTATTACTTGTTGTTCTCGTGTTGACAGGATGCTATTTCCTGCCACCGTTTTCAATTATGGGTTATGATTTCCGACAAGTGAATCTATTGTCGGACGTGATGCTCGACACCATCAGCAAGCAAATAGTTACACCTAAAGTAAAAGACACCATTCCAACGTATACCAATTACCAAGACAGCATCCCCTCTGGTATGATTCCAATTGAAGATTTCCGCGATTCACTTGGAATTCATCGCGAAATGGATCATTTTTACAAAGCCCTTCGTCAAACAAAACAAAGAGTGGTACGCATCGCTTATTTTGGAGATTCATTTATTGAAGGAGACATCCTTACCGCGCATATTCGAGAACTACTCCAATCACGATATGGAGGATGTGGAGTTGGCTTTATCGATATTAAATCTCAAATCGCAGGGTTTAGGACAACCGTTACAGAGTTTAGTTCTGGGTGGACAGAATACAATGCAGTCAATCAAGGAGCCCATGGTTTCAACAGCCGCTTACAAGGCATTAATAGCAGGTATTATCTACCTTACGGTATGGCCTATATCAATGTCAAATGTCAAAACAATGTCTATCCGGAGCATCTTGACACAGCACAAGTTGCTACTATATACTTCACGCCTGAGGCAGGATTAGAGATGCGATGCGCTATCAATCAACAGCAACAAGAGCCGTTATATAACGATTCAGATGTGATAAGCATCGACAGCATAGGCCCTCGTATTGAAGCTCAGTCCGTATTTGGCGACATTGGTAGAATCAGAGTTACCGTCAATGGGAAAGGACGCTTTTATGGTATTGCGCTTGAGGGCAAACAAGGAATCGTTCTTGACAACTTCTCTATGCGCGGAAGCAGCGGTTGGCATCTTGGTAAGATTCCTGTGGAAACACTTGAGAAATTTGAGAAAATACGCCACTACGATTTAATCATCATGCACTATGGATTAAATGTGGCTACGCCCTCCACTCATCATTATACCTCATACTGTAATCATTTCAGAAGTGCAATTGAAAACTTCAAAAAAGCATTCCCTGATACTAGTCTACTACTATTCAGCATCAGCAATAGAGACAAAAGAGGACCAGACGGACAATTCCAGACAATGGATGGAGTTGTGGAACTTGTTGAAGCTCAACGCAACATGGCAAAAGAAACCGGTATCGCATTCTGGAATCTCCAGCAAGGAATGGGTGGTTCGGGAAGTATGGAGCGCTTACAAAAGGAAGGATGCGCAAACAGAGATTATACCCATATTAATTTTAAAGGAGGGGAAGTGATTGGTAAAATATTCTTTGACGTACTGATGAATGGAAAGATGAATTACGATCTGCGCGTGAAACAGAATCCCTACCAATACAAGAACCATCAATCAAATAAGCGTGTAAACACAACATCTTCAAGAATCCGCTCTAAAAAAGAACAAGAATGAACATGATCCGCATATTCGACATAGATTATAACAAGGTACTTGAACAGCTCACCTACAACCCTTCACAACCAATGTTGTTCAACAGTGGGGTCTTTTTATGGATGTTCTTGGTCTTTACCTTATTATATATGTTTCTAAGTAAGAGAGATACCCTGCGACTGTTATTCGTCACATTGTTCTCCTATTACTTCTACTACAAATCAAGCGGCATCTATTTCTATTTACTGGCAGTTGTAACTATTAGCGATTATCTCATTGCAAAAGCAATCAAAAAAGTTCAAAAGAAGAACGATGAAATGGGTCATTTAAGCAATAATGCAAAGAGCAAATGGCTACTTGCGCTCAGCCTTATAATTGACTTAGGATTGCTAGGCTATTTCAAATATACTAATTTCTTTGGTTCTTTGTACGCTGATATTACAGGGGGGAATTTTGATACCTTGGATATCTTTTTGCCAGTAGGTATCAGTTTCTTCACCTTCCAATCACTAAGTTATATTATCGACGTCTATCGTGGCACTCTTAAGCCGCTAAACAGCATACTTGACTACGCCTTTTACGTCAGCTTTTTCCCTCAGTTGGTAGCAGGCCCGATTGTTCGAGCACACGACTTCATTCCTCAAATCCGGAAACCAATTGAAATCACCAAAGAGATGTTTGGAACAGGAGTGTTTTTCATTATTGGGGGTCTGTTCAAGAAAGCTGTTATTAGCGATTATATCAGCATTAATTTTGTGGAACGGGTATTTGACCAACCTTCCCTCTATAGCGGATTTGAAAACCTTATGGGTGTTTATGGATATGCCCTGCAAATCTATTGTGACTTCTCTGGTTATAGCGACATGGCAATCGGTATTGCCCTATTGCTTGGTTTCAAATTCCCAATCAACTTCAATGCCCCATATAAGTCAAGTAGCATTACCGAGTTTTGGCGCAGATGGCATATCAGCCTCTCATCATGGTTAAAGGACTATCTCTATATTTCGATGGGAGGAAATCGAAAAGGGAAGTTCCGACAGTACGTCAATTTGCTGATTACAATGCTTCTTGGTGGTCTCTGGCATGGTGCATCACTTAACTTCGTAGTATGGGGAGGACTTCATGGCATCCTGCTTGCAATTGATAAAATTTGGAAATCTCTTTGCCCAAAGCTATCTCCTGTACACTCCAAACACGAAACGGTAAAACCGAATAAAATTATCTCTTTCATCGGTGGAATCGTCACTTTTCATGTCGTGTGCCTAGCATGGGTGTTCTTCCGATGCAGTTCCTTCGATACTGCGTTCTCAATGATAAAGCAAATTATTAATAATTTCCAGCCACAAGTAGCATTACAATGGTTGAAAGGTTATTGGGTTATAGCCGCATTCATCATTTTCGGTTACTTATTACATTTCATGCCTCAACGCTTATCAACTTTTACCAAACAAATGGTCATCAAAATGCCGTTAGTGTTGCAAGCATTGCTCATTATAATTGTGATTTATATCGTCATTCAGATAAAATCGAGTGATGTTTTACCATTTATTTATTTCCAATTCTAGCATAATCAGGAAATAATTGTTATATTTGCATCCAAATTACAAAAAAACCTAATATGAATCGTATATTTAACACTTGCCTTCTAGGCACATTGTTTCTGGCCATGTTACCTATGGTAACCATTTCTGCTGACGAGCCAGATTTTTCTACTAGTGTTTATTATCGTATCTTTACCAAAAATGGAGGTACACGTTGTGTTGACATTGTTGGAGAGAAGTCATACGAGGGAGAAAAACTCTGTGTATGGTCAAACATTGCGACTCGTACCACAGAGGATTGGATTGTCAAGAAAGTCGGGAATTATTATCAGTTCCTTTCTCGGAATGGAGGATGGGCCATCAACGACCCAACTGATGGTGAAGTAACGGCAACGACCAATACTGGCACTCAACTAAATCTAGCAAAAGTGGACACCACTTCTCAGAGTCAGTTATGGGACATCGTGCCTCAGAGCAATGGCTACTTCAATATCATCAATGTTCACACACAGCATACAATGAACTTAAGTGGTGGAACCAATGCAGATGGTACAGCACTGATCAGTTATAAGTCCGACTCCTCAAACTCCAGTAGTCAAAATCGTCAATGGAAATTCGTAGTCGGCGACTCTATCAATGGTAACATAGCCGATTCTGTACAGGTCGATACCACTAAGAACGATACGATTATCCGTCGTCTGTCAAACTTGCCTCATATCTATATCTATACGAAGAACGGAGCATCCATTACCAGTAAGAAAACCTGGATTAACGCCACCTTATTATATATAGATGAGAACGACGTAGTAACCAACTACGATGCGCTTCAGATTCGTGGTCGAGGCAATTCTACTTGGAATCGCAATCCTTCCAAGAAACCTTATCGTATTAAGTTTGCAGAAGCCGTTGAATTCTTAGGGCCTGAATATGCAAATGCACGCAACTGGACGTTGATGGCCAACACGTACGACAAGACACTGATGCGAAATGGACTGACCAGCGAATTGAGTGAGTTCTGTGGGATGGAGTTCAATGTGGCCCACAAGTATGTAGATGTTACACTGAATGGAGAATACATTGGCACTTATCACATCAGCGACCATCCAGAAGTAGGCGATAAGCGTGTAGAAGTTCCACTTGGTACTTCAGGTACTGACGTTAGTTATTTTATGGAATGTGACGGCTATGCTGAACATAATTACTTTAATACCTCAACGAAGTCTGTTCCAATCCGCATCCATTACCCAATGTCCTTAACGTCTGCCCAAAAGACTTATGCAACCAATCTTGTCAATAAATTCGAAACCGCACTCTTTGGCAATAACTTCACAGATCCAGAAAAAGGATATAGAGCATTAGTTGATAGTGTTACGCTCGCCAATTGGTATTGCACCATCGAGATTTGTGGTAATCTTGACTGTTTTTGGAGCCTATATTTCTATCGCAAGGCAGGTGATCCAAAATTGTATATTGGGCCATGTTGGGATTATGATATCGCCTATGCCAACGATTCCCGTCGCGGAGATACTTCGCAACAGTTGATGTGTGATGTCGCTTTCGAACTCGATCGTGCCGGTTCTTGGATCAATCGTATGTGGGAAGATCCTTGGTTCCAGCAACTCATCAATCGCAGGTATAACGAAATCTATAATGCAGGACTAAAGGATTACTTACTGGCGAAGGTTGACAGCTTGGAAACGCTGTTGAATGAATCACAGGCACTCAATTTCAAGAAGTACGGCATACGCACGGCAGAGTATAATGAGCGACTGTTCCACAACACATATGGAGAATATGTAAATGACCTACGCAGTTTCATCAATACACATTGTGATTATCTCAAGACAGCCTTCAAGAAGAAAATGGCAAGCGGTCCTACACCTGCGTTCGTATCTGATCAGAAGCACTATTACCGTATCATCAGTTCAAAAGCCGATATTGCGGTAGACCTAACGAATCAGAAAATTGAGGAGGGTTCGCTCGTCAGCATGTATACCAACACAACCTCACGCACTACTCAAAACTGGGCCTTTGTTCCTGTCGATGAGTATTATATGGTGTTGACAAACGATTTGAAGTACGCACTCAACGACCCATCACCAGACGGTACAGCTGCTACATCAACTTCTTCCGTGCAACTCAACCTTGCAACAGCTGATCATACCAATACACGTCAGCTATGGACAATTGTCCCACAGGGTAATGCTGGATATTATAACCTCATCAACAAAAAATCAGGACGTACCATGAACCTCAATGGAGGTGGGACAACCAATGGTACGACAGTAATTAGTTACTCTACTGATACAGAGAAAAACAAAACCGGCCAAAACCGCCTATGGTCGATTGAGAAGACCGAAGTTGAAATAATGCATGCAGAAGATATCAATGGTGATGGAACGGTTGACACCCAAGACATCTTGTCCATCTATGACTTTATTGTTCAAGGCAAGACAGTTGACGCCTCTACCACGGAAGACGTGAACAAAGATGGATTTGTAGATACTCAAGATGTACTTAGTGTGTATGATTATATCATCAGACATTGATACATGAAAGAGGTATGAAGAAAAAGAGCGGCTCCAATATGAAGTCGCTCTTTTTGTATCATCAACCTTTTGCTGCATATACCTCCTCAATCGTCATTGGTTTCTTCTTGTGTCCTAAAACACGAGCTCCATCTTCTGTGATGAGGTAATCTAGTTCATTTCGCAAACCTGTAAAGTTCTTCCATGCTTCAAGCTTATCATAACAGATGAAGTCCGTAAACTGCTTTTCTGCTTTCCATTTATCGATGAGTTCAGGGATAAAATAGATTCCGGGTTCAACCGTGAATACGAAACCAGGCTCAAGCGGACGTGCCAAACGTAACGACTTGAATCCGAACTGGGTACTCTTAGCAACACCTTCTTGATAACCAACATATTGCTCTCCCAGATTCTCCATATCATGAACATCAAGTCCCATCATGTGTCCTAAACCACATGGGAAGAACATGGCGTATGCGCCACAGTAAGCGGCCTCCTTTGGATCACCTTTCATCAATCCTATTTCTTTCATACCCTCACATAGAACGGTAGCCGCGTTGAGATGTGCCTGCTTGAAAGGAACGCCAGGAGCAAGTGTGTCGACAGCAGCTTGGAAAGTTTTCAAATGCAGGTTATATATCATTGCCTGCTGCTCTGTGAACTTATCGCCTACAGGCATCGATGAACTAAGGTCGCCCGCATAATGCCAAGGGTCTTCGGCTCCAGCATCGAGCAGGAATATATCACCTTCTTGAAGTGTGTTCATGAAAGCATGCTGATGGAGGGTCTGACCTTTAGTCGTAGCAATAGTTGGGAACGCACGGAAGCAGTCTTGAGACATCACGGTATATTCTACAGCTGCTGCAATCTGTGCCTCTGTTGCTCCAGGTCGGGCAGCCTTATATGCCGCAAGATGCATGTCAACACTCACATCAACAGCGGCCTCAATATGCTCTATCTCCTCAGGTGTCTTATGGTTGCGCATATCCACAATTGCTTTTATCATCGTGACAGAAGCTTTTGCTGCCTGTTCTGCAGGATTAATGCTGAGCAACTCTTGTAGCCACACTTGATGCTCTCCACGATATGGAGGAAGGAAATGAACCTGTTGTCCTTTTTGCTGTGCATTTTTTACGTAGGTATTTAGTTCTACAAGAGGACGTGTCTCTGTAATTCCAACGACTTCACTCTTCTCCTTGATGGTTGGCTGATATCCCATCCATACAATATCGTCGATGGTTAGTTCGTTACCAAAGATGATTTCCTTATCGTTATCAATATCGATAACAGCAGCCAGACCGGCATAGTCGCCTCCGAAATAATAAAGGAAAGAACTATCCTGACGGAAACGATAAGCATTGTCTGCATAGTTCATACCCGACTCACCATTACCAAGGAATAATAGCAGTCCGCTGCCAACACGTTTTTTCAGCTCACTACGACGCTGAACATAGGTTTCTTTCTTAAATGGTTTCATGATTGTTATTTGATTTTATATAGGTTTTCTTTCTTATGTTTGCCGATTTGGGCATTTGTCTCAGGAAAATACTTTGCTATGAGTGCATAGAGCCCTGGGTCATATCGCTTCAGTTCCTCACGTGTATTTACTTGATTATGTTTGGTATCGGGATATGGAGTCTCAGCATTCACATTAAACCAGTCTTGCACACCTTCTGCCCAATATTCTTCAAACACGGTACCTGCATACGTATCCGTCCATTTCCCCTCTGCTTTAGCTTTATCTAACAGGTCTTTCAACTGCTGGTTGATGGTTGGATCAACTTGCAAAATACCAATCAAGTGAATCGAGTGTGAGAATTCATGTATCAGGATGTCTTCTGCATGGTATTTGTCCCATGGATAAGCCATCACATTTTCCTCTGCACATGAAGTAATCGGTTCCTGAATAGTTCCTCCCAGTCCACGTGCTCGCAAGTTCCAGTTCATACTACGGTCATGCACCATTCCGCTGTGCTCTGGCACTTGAATGGTTACTTCTTTTCTACCCATAACCACTACACGAGTATCTACTTTCGTCATTGCGTCAAGTACTGCCTGAGGCAACATGCTGGTCATGCAATAAATCGTTTTATGAGCTTGAACAAGACATTCGTCGGGAACTTGGTCAGAAGACAGAATATGAATGCCATTTGCATCTACATGCTTCTTATAAAAAGAGGTATCGAGTTGGAGACGTTTGGCAAGTTCTTCCGACACGGCTTCAATCTTGCATTCTGGCACATCAATATTGAGTTTCACCTCCTTATGCATTTTCGCCCATGCACTCTTACTGTCTTTCTTATACAGATTCTCCTTTGGATGACAACTCGGATATTGGCCATCATAAGTGAAATATTTGGCGATGAAATCGTACAAATCTCGGTCATATCGCTTCAAATCATTATGCGTGTTCACCCAGTTATGCTCACCATTAGGAAGCGGTGATTCTGCATTCACATCAAACCAATCTTGCACTCCTTCTGCCCAATAATCCAAAGGGCTGTTTGATGCTGTTGTGTTCTTCCATTTGCCAGCAGCAATTGCTTTATGATATAAAGAGGTTAATATATTCTCTGCGTTTGGATGAATGAGTTTAATTCCCATTGAGAACACAGTTCGTGCATAGGAGTTCACCAAAATGTCTTCAGCATAGTTAGGATCTATCTGATAAGCCAATACATTTTCTTCTGCACACAACATAACAGGCAGTAAGTTCGTTCCGCCCCAACCTCGTTTATGGATATCCCACCAAGGTTCAATACTTGGATAATTCTTGAATTCAGGCAATTGGGTAATTCCTTCATAGCGCCCCATTGCGACAACTTGCAGGTTTTGGTCAGTCATCACATTGAGAGCATCTTGATTTACATGACTCGAAAGATAATTCAACTGTTCGCCGACTCTCACCAGACAACTGTCTGGAGCCTTATCTGATGCCAGGATGTGAATTTTACCTGCATAAGCCTGTTTTTTGTAGTAATTTTCTGCGGTTTCATCGCTCCTGAAGCGATTTCGTTGGGCGCTGGCAGCAACGAAAAAACACAATAAGATAGGTAAAAGGTAAGATCTCATGGTTGATTTGATTAGAAAAAGGGCCAATTCATCGAAGAATCGGCCCCGATTCATATTGGTTTACTTCATATAGGTATAGCGATAGTCAGTAGGTGATACAAGTGTCTCCTTAATCACACGTGGGAGGACCCAACGGATAAGGTTAAATTCACCTCCTGCTTTATCATTTGTTCCTGATGCACGGCTTCCACCAAATGGTTGCATACCTACAACAGCACCAGTTGGACGGTCGTTCACATAGAAGTTACCAGCTGTATAGCAAAGTGAGTCTGAGATCTTCTCAACTGCCATACGATCCTGTCCGAATACGGAACCTGTCAACCCATAAGGAGAAGTCGTGTCGCACAACTTCACAGCCTCATCTACTTTGTCATCATCGTATGGGTAGACAGTAAGTACAGGACCGAATATCTCCTCTTCCATTGATTTGAAATGAGGATCAGTCGTTTCGATAACAGTTGGCTCAACAAAATAGCCTACACTCTTATCATATCCTCCACCCATCACAATCTGAGCATCCTTCGATGCCTTTGCGTATTCGATGTATGAAGCAATATTATCGAACGAAGCCTCATCAATCACCGCGTTGATAAAGTTATTGCTGTCACAGACATCACCCATCTTGATTTCCTTTGCCCAAGCCTTCATCTTATCAAGCACTGGTCCCCAAAGACTCTTAGGGATGTACATACGGCTAGCTGCAGAACACTTCTGACCCTGATACTCATAAGCACCAGTAAAGGCTGCATGAGCTACTGCATCGATGTTAGCAGAAGGATGAACGAAAATATAATCCTTTCCACCGGTCTCGCCCACCAGACGAGGGTAGCTGACATAATTAGCGATGTTTTCGCCTACTGAACGCCATAAGGTCTGGAACGTAGCGGTTGAACCTGTGAAGTGGATACCTGCAAGGTCCTTGCTTGCACAACAAATCTTACCGATTTCCGAGCCCTTGCTTGGTACGAAGTTCACTACTCCATCAGGCACACCTGCTTCCTTGAACATCTGCATCAAGTAATAGTTCGAAAGAATGGCTGTCGATGATGGTTTCCAGATGGTTGTGTTACCCAATAATACTGGGGTCATGTTGAGGTTACATGCAATCGACGTGAAATTGAATGGAGTCACCGCCAGCACGAATCCTTCAAGTGGACGGTATTCCGTGTTGTTGATGTTACCTGCTCCATCCTTTGGCTGAATGCTATAGAGTTTCGAAGCATAGTGAACATTATAGCGGAAGAAGTCGATGGTTTCACAAGCCGAGTCAATTTCTGCCTGATAAATGTTCTTGCTCTGTCCCAGCATTGTTGCAGCGTTCATGATAGGACGATATTTGGTGGCCAACAACTCAGCACATTTCATCACGATAGCTGCACGAGTAGTCCAATCAGTATTAGCCCATTGCTTATGTGCCTCCATCGCAGCATCGATGGCCATCTTGATTTCTTTCTCGCCTGCCTTATGGTAACGAGCCAGCACATGCTTGTGGTCATGCGGACATACGATTTCAGCAGTATTGCCTGTACGGATTTCCTTACCACCTATAATAATAGGAATGTCGAGAACGGTCTCACTTTGACGTTTCAACTCTGCATCAAGCGCAATACGCTCAGGGCTACCCTTCAGGTAACTCTTAACCGGTTCGTTAGCCGGACATGGGAATGTTACAATAGAATTCTTCATAAAGTTATAAAGTTAAATAAATTGTTACCTAGTTTTTCGATATGCAAAAGTAGTGAAAACCATTTGATGCACAAAATAATTATTTGTTTTTTTGTGCATATCAATCACATTTTGGTGCGAACAACCGAAGAACTGCAAAAAAGAAAGGAAAACAAGCATTCTATTTCATTAGTTTTGCTCGTTTCAGAAAAAAAACTTAAATTTGCAGCAGAAACCCAAATTAACAATAGCGATATGGAAATCAACAACAAAAAACATGAAAGCAGTTCTTTGTCAAAGAGCTCTTTCTTCGTGATGTTGGCGGCTATCTTCGCCCTCACTTTATTTTACAGTTGCACTTTCAGTTCTACCCGATCAGAAACGACTACAGTTGAAACCGATAGTACTGCAACAGAGCCACTTGTGCCGTCGTCTGAAGACCTAGAAGCACCCAAAGCATTCGTCGAGAATTTCTATACCGAATGGAGAGATGCCATTCTTGAGTACGACTATGTGAAACAAAACATAACAGACAACATGCTCCAGCTTCTGAAAGATGAATACGAGTACGATTGCGATGGTGAGTGTCTGGCCACATGGATCTTCAGTTATAAAGGTGGAGGCGATGTAGGCGAACTCGTTTCACGACAAATCACAGCCCAAGATGCCACCCACGTCCTTGTCGAAAACAAGTACGACAACTACGAATACGATATCGTCCTCACGCTCGTCAAAGAGGGTGAAACTTATAAAATCGACAATCTCAAACAAGAACGCGAAGCCTATACCAACTAACAGGTTTTCCAACTAACAGATTGTCCAACTTACAGGTTTTCACCAATATAAGCTAATATCTCAAATACCTTTTATCTATGCTCCCTAGGGGAAAATTTTGTTACCCCTAGGGGCTGCAGATTTTTCCTTTAGGGAACGCCAACAAAATTGCCTAGAATGCATATAGATTGGGATGTATATAGCATATAGTAAAGAATTATGCGATAGTATTATATTACAACAATTGTTATGTTTTAATAATTAAACAAGTATTCTTTTGTCTATTTTTTGCCATTCAACACTTAATATTGTCTCATATTCTCCTCATTCACTACTCATATCGCTCTCATAGACTTCTCATAGATATCTCATACTCACCTCATCTTCACCTCCCATTCACCTCCCATTCACCTCATGATTTTATAGGGTAGATATTAGGTAAATATAGGGTAGTTATTCGGTAGTTATTCGATTGAACTATCATTAATCTGCTTTAGAGAGGGGATAGAGTGCTTTTTGACAATCGTATAAGCAAGGTATGACAATTGCTAAAGAGGTGTTGTTGCAGAGAATGAGAATGCCTTTTCTGTTCATCACTTTGAGAGCATTATCATTTTCTCTACAAATATACAACATTTTTTGAATATATTTCACAAAAA
>CADBSN010000123.1 GCA_902797255.1 uncultured Bacteroidales bacterium
CTGTTTCGATGTTCAGACGGAATATGCTGATCTGAATAAATAAACATCCCACGAGGTACTTTGCGCTGATTAGATTTCTAATCAGCGTTTTTGATCTCTTGATTTTCGAACACGGATGATACGGATTCACACGGATTTTTTTATAGTTGAAAGTTGAAAGTTGAAAGTTGAAAAGTGAAAGTTGAAAAGTGAAAGTTGAAAGTTGAAAGTTGAAAAGTGAAAGTTGAAAAATGAAAAGTGAAATGGTCAAGAAGTTCTTCTATAAACTACTGAGCAAAGCTCACAACTGAAAACGGAAGATGAGAAACTATAAATTGACTACCCCCAAATTGCTGGCGTTCGGCCAGAAAAACACGGTTTTTGGGCTTTTTTTCTTAACTCATACCTCTTAATTCTTAACTTTTTCGTATCTTTGCACCCTATTATGGAATTATGGAGGTAGCAATCGTAAAATATAATGCGGGGAATATATGCTCGGTGATGAATGCACTGGAGCGTTGTGGGGTGACTCCCATCCTTACGGATGACTTCGAGGTGTTGCAACGGGCTGACAGGGTGATATTCCCTGGACAGGGTCAGGCGCACACCACGATGACGTACCTGAAGGAGCACAAACTGGATAAGTTGATTAAGGACTTGCGACAGCCTGTGTTGGGTATCTGCATCGGTATGCAACTGATGTGTCGCCATAGTGAGGAGGACAATACGGACTGCCTCGGTATTTTCGATGTGGATGTGGTGAAGTTCCGCCCTACCCTTCCTGAGGACAAGGTGCCGCAGATGGGTTGGAATGAGCTGACCCCCCTATCGTCCCCCCTTGATGTGGGAGCCTCTTACGAGGGAGGTAAAAACGAAGTTAATCCGCTACTGGAAGGCCTGGGCGAGAATCCGTTTGTGTATTATATACATAGCTATTATGTGCCGTTATGTCCGTATACCATTGGGGTGACGGACTACGTGCAACCTTACAGCGGTGCATTGCATAAGGATAACTTCTATGCGGTACAGTTTCATCCTGAGAAGAGTGGCTCCGTAGGAGAGAGAATCTTGAAGAACTTCCTCGCTATATGAACATTGAGATTATACCAGCTATCGACATGATTGACGGCAAGTGTGTCCGTCTGACGAAGGGCGATTATGCCCAGAAGAAGGTGTATAATGAAAACCCCTTGGAAGTGGCGAAGATGTTCGAGGCGAAGGGTATCAAACGTTTGCATCTGGTGGATCTCGACGGTGCTAAATCGAAGCATGTGGTGAACGACCGTGTGCTGAGAGATATATGCCACGAAACGAGTCTCATCGTGGATTTCGGTGGTGGCATCAAGACCGAAGAGGACTTGGAGAAGGTGTTCGATGCAGGTGCAGCAATGGCAACAGCAGGTAGCATCGCTGCCACTGACCGCCAAACGGTATATGGCTGGATTGAACGCTATGGGGCTGACAAGCTGATACTGGGAGCTGATGTGCGTGAGGGTAAAATCAGCATCAACGGATGGCTGGAAGATAGCAGCATAGACCTGATGGAGTTTATCGAGGACTATATGTGTCGTGGTGTACGTAATGTGTTGTGTACAGACATCAACAAGGACGGCATGCTGCAAGGACCGAATATCGCACTCTACAAGAGCATCATGCAACGGTTTCCTGATTGTAAGCTCATCGCAAGTGGTGGAGTAAGCTGTCAGGCAGACATAGAGGCGCTCGACGAAGCGGGCATCCCTGCAGTGGTGTTCGGAAAAGCGTTTTATGAAGGGAAAATTGACTTGGAGAATTTTGGGTCAAGGGTCAAGAGTCGAGAGTCGAGGGGCGAGAGGCTAGAGTCGAGGGTCAAGAGTCAAGGGTCTAGGGTCAAGAGTCAAGGGGTGAGAGGAAAATGTAAAAATGAAAAGTTGAAAATTGAAAATTGAAAGTTATAGTTTACTGTTTGCGGTTTACGGTTTACTGTTTAAAAGGGTGAGAGAACAATAAAAAACAGAAATTAATAAATAGAGAATAAGTCGGTGTTAGCAAAGAGAATCATACCTTGTTTGGATATAAAGGACGGGCAGACAGTGAAGGGAGTGAACTTCGTGGGTCTGCGCAGTGCCGGTGACCCTATCGAGTTGGGAAAGGCTTATAGTGAGCAAGGTGCCGACGAGCTGGTGTATCTGGACATCACAGCCAGTCACGAAGGGCGGAAAACCTTCACGGAACTGGTGGGACGGATTGCGAAGGAAATCAACATACCGTTTACCGTGGGTGGTGGTATCAACGAGTTGAGCGATGTGGACCGCCTGTTGAACGCAGGTGCCGACAAGGTGAGCATCAACTCAGCAGCCATACGCAACCCTGGTCTGATAGATGAGATTGCCCAGCATTTCGGCAGTCAGGTATGCGTGGTGGCTATCGATGCCAAACAGACGGCGCAAGGCTGGCGTTGCTTCCTCAACGGAGGAAGACTGGAGACCGAGCGCGACTTGTTTCAGTGGGCCAAGGAAGCGAACGAGAGAGGTGCAGGCGAGATTCTGTTTACCAGTATGGACCACGACGGAGTGAAGGAAGGATTTGCCAACGAAGCACTTGCAACACTGGCCTCTACCCTATCCATTCCTGTGATTGCATCGGGTGGTGCCGGTGCGAAAGAACATTTCCGTGATGCCTTCACCGTAGGACATGCTGATGCAGCTCTGGCAGCAAGCGTGTTCCATTTCGGAGAAATCAGCATCAAGGAGTTGAAAGCGTATTTGAGAAAAGAAAACATTACAATCAGATAAATATGACTATAGATTTTGAGAAGATGGACGGACTGGTACCGGCAATCATTCAGGATGACAAAACCCTGAAGGTGCTGATGCTGGGCTTCATGAACGAAGAAGCATATCAGAAGACGGTGGAGACAGGTAAGGTGACTTTCTGGAGCCGCACAAAGAACCGTCTGTGGACAAAGGGTGAGACAAGCGGCAACTACCTCAACGTAGTGTCGATCAAGAACGACTGTGATAACGACACCTTATTGATTAAGGTAAATCCTGTAGGGCCCGTATGCCACACAGGTGCCGACACTTGCTGGAACGAGACAAACGAGAACCCCATCATGTTCCTGACCGAACTGCAACGCTTCATAGAGAAACGTCATGAAGAGATGCCAGAGGGATCGTACACAACCAGTCTGTTCAAGGACGGACTGAGCCGCATGACCCAGAAAGTGGGTGAAGAAGCTGTGGAACTGGTCATCGAATCGATGAAGGGTGACGACGAGCGCATGATTTATGAGGCTTCGGACATGTTCTATCACCTCATCGTATTGCTCACCTCAAAGGGTCTGAGCATAGAGGATATCGCAAGGGAGCTGATTGAGCGTCACGATCCAAATTGGCATAAACATTGAGATGAAAGTCAGTAGAGAGTTGATAGTATGAAGGTTAGTTAGAAGGGAAGTTAAAGGAATATGTTAATAGAATATAGGCATGTAGATGTGTATCAGGAAGTACAGGAAGTGCTGACTGATGTGTCCTTCACGATTGATGAAGGCGAATTCGTGTATATAATCGGTAAGGTGGGTTCGGGCAAAAGCTCGCTGGTAAAGACACTTTACGGTGAGTTGCCTATCCAAAACGGTGAAGCTACCGTGATGGAGTATGACATGTGCAACCTGAAACGCAAATACCTGCCCGACCTTCGCAGGAAGCTGGGTGTGATATTCCAGGATTTCCAGTTGCTGACCGACCGTACGGTAGATGCCAATCTGCGTTTCGTGTTGAAAGCTACAGGCTGGAAAGACAAAGCAGAAATCGACAACCGCATTGAAGAAGTGTTGGACTTGGTAGGCATGAGCACCAAAGGCTACAAGCTGCCCAGCGAACTCTCGGGTGGCGAACAGCAACGTATTGCCATCGCACGCGCCATACTGAACTATCCGAAACTGATTCTGGCAGACGAACCGACGGGAAATCTCGACGCTGACACCAGCAAGCAAATCACAGAACTGCTCCTGAAGATTGTGAAAGAACAAGGAGCTACCGTGGTGATGATAACCCATAACCTGAACCTTCTCGACATGTTCCCAGGACGCGTGTTCGAATGTAAGAACAAATCGCTTGTAGAAGTGAGCAACGACCAACTTCATGAGGCAGAAAAAGAAGTGAATGAACAAGAAACAAAATAAGAGAAAATGAAAGTACTAAAGTTTGGAGGCACTTCCGTAGGAACACCTCAAAGAATGAAAGATGTGGTTAAGCTGATTAACGACGGTGAACAGAAAATCGTAGTCCTTTCAGCAATGTCGGGTACGACTAACCAACTCTATGAGATAGCCGACTACCTGCACAAGAAAAACCCTGTAGGAGCCAACGAAAACATCAACAAGCTCGAAGAGAAATATCTGCAGCATGTAGAAGACCTGTATGCTACAGAGGAGTATAAGGAACAAGCCCGAGCGTTCCTGAAAGAGGAATTCGATTACATGCGTTCGTTCACCAAGGGTATCTTCACGTTGTTCGAAGAGAAAATCATCGTTGGTCAGGGAGAAATCCTCAGCACCAACATGGTGACATTCTACATCAAGGAACAAGGTATTGATGTAGAGTTGCTGCCAGCACTCGACTTCATGCGCACAGACAAGAACAGCGAACCAGACTTGGAGTACATCCGTGAAAAGCTGAAACTCATTCTGGCAGAATGTCCAGACAAAGCCATCTACATCACTCAAGGATTCATCTGCCGCAACGCATACGGAGAGGTTGACAACCTGCAACGTGGAGGTTCGGACTATACTGCCTCACTGATCGGTGCTGCTATAGGAGCAAGCGAAATCCAGATTTGGACAGATATCGACGGCATGCACAACAACGACCCACGCTTTGTGGACAAGACTTCACCTATCGACAGTCTGAGTTTCGAGGAAGCATCAGAGTTGGCCTATTTCGGAGCAAAGATTCTGCACCCAACCTGTGTACAGCCAGCAAGATTTGCAGGTATTCCCGTGAAACTGCTCAACACCATGGACCCATCGGCTCCAGGTACAACCATCAGCAACAAAACCCATCGTGGCACCATCAAGGCTGTCGCAGCCAAAGACAATATCACAGCTATCAATATCACGTCAAGCCGCATGTTGCTGGCTTACGGATTCCTGCGTAAGGTTTTCGAGATTTTCGAAACCTACAAGACCAGTATCGATATGGTCACTACCAGTGAGGTGGGTGTGTCTGTATCCATCGACAATACCAGCAACCTAAGCAACATCCTGAACGAGCTGAAGAAGCTCGGTACCGTCACCGTAGATGTTGACATGTGTATCATCTGCGTTGTTGGTGACCTCGATTGGCACAACATCGGATTTGAGTCGCTTGCAACAGAAACCATGAAGGAAGTACCTGTACGCATGATCAGCTATGGAGGTAGCAATCATAACATCTCGTTCCTGGTATCGGCAGCAGACAAACAGAAGGCATTGCAGTCGTTGAGCAACCACTTATTTAACAACCCCACAGAAGTGGCAAAAGGATAAGGGCTAAAGGCTAAAGAACAAAATACAAAGACATACAACACATGACACAAACATTTCCGACAGAAGCACTGAAGACGAAGGCTACACCTTATTATTATTATAATATAGACATACTGCGACAGACATTGGATGCAGTAAAGGCCGAAGTAAGCAAACACGACAACTATTTCGTACACTACGCAATCAAAGCAAATGCCAATCCAATCGTATTGAAACCCATCAAGGAAGCAGGATTGGGGATTGACTGCGTAAGTGGAGGAGAAATAGAAGCATCGCTGAAGGCAGGATTCCCTGCCGACAAGATAGTGTTTGCTGGTGTAGGTAAAGCCGATTGGGAGATTGAGATGGGCATCGATAACGATATCTTCTGTTTCAACGTGGAGAGCATCCCAGAACTGGAAGTCATCAACGAAATTGCCCAGAAGAAAGGTAAAGTGGTGAGAATCTGCCTGCGTATCAATCCAAACGTAGGAGCACACACACACGCAAACATCACAACCGGTCTGTCGGAAAACAAGTTCGGCATCGATATGGCACACATGCTCGATGTCATCAAGATGGCGAACGAGATGAGCAACGTGTCCTTCCAAGGACTGCATTTCCATATTGGCAGTCAGATTCTGGAGATGGACGACTTCATCGCTTTGTGTCATCGGGTGAATGAACTGCAAGACCAACTCGAGAGCGCAGGAATCAAAGTGAAAATCATCAACGTTGGAGGAGGATTAGGTGTTGACTATGACAACCCTATAGGAAACCCGTTACCCCCACTGAAGGATTTCTTTGATGTGTATGACACCCATCTGAAGCTCAGAGCAGGTCAGGAGTTGCATTTCGAACTTGGAAGAGCGATTGTTGCTCAATGTGGCAGTCTGATGACGAAGGTGCTCTATATGAAGGACAACACGAATAAGAAGTTCGCGATTGTTGATGCAGGATTCACAGAACTGATACGTCCTGCCCTCTATGGCGCACACCATAAAATAATAAACCTCACAAGCAACGAACCACAGGACACATACGATGTGGTTGGTCCGATTTGTGAATCGAGCGACACGTTTGATACAGACATCAAGCTGAATGCAGTAAGACGCGGAGACTTGATTGCCATCCTCAGTGCCGGAGCCTACGGAGAAGCGATGGCATCATGCTATAACTGCAGGAAACTGCCGAAAGGATACTCATCAGAGGACATTATGGCAGACTAAGTCATGAATGCTGCAGATTGGCATCCGTTTTGCACATCAACTTGATGGAACAAAATCACTAGCATTATGAAAAAAGAAGAAATAAAGAAAAACGAAGAAGCCGCAGTTGAAGAAGAGGCTCAATCGGCAGATCAGACAACAGAGATTCCTGTTAAAGACTCAAAGACCGACTTAGAGAAAGCCAACGAAAAGATTGCAGAACTGGAAGATAAATACCTGCGTCAAGTGGCAGAGTTTGACAACTATCGTCGTCGTGTGATGAAAGAGAAGGCAGAGTTGATACTGAACGGAGGAGAGAAAGTACTCACCGAAATCCTGCCTATCGTAGACGATCTGGAACGTGCGGAGCAGCAGATGGAAAAAATGACAGATGTAGATGCTGTGAAGAAAGGTGTGGAACTCATTATTGACAAATTCATCAAGTTCCTCAACTCACAAGGCGTGAAAGAGATAGATACCAAGGATCAGGACTTCGACGTGAACTACCATGAGGCTATCACGATGGTACCAAGTCAGAATGACGAGCAGAAAGGAAAAGTAATCGACTGTGTGACGAAGGGCTACACCCTGAACGACAAAGTCATCAGATATGCAAAAGTGGTAGTTGCCAACTAAACGGACAATATGGCGAAAAGAGACTATTATGAAGTGCTGGGCGTAGCAAAGGGTGCCAGCGCAGACGAAATAAAACGAGCCTACAAGCAGATGGCCATCAAATATCACCCGGACCGTAATCCTGGTGATAAAGAAGCCGAAACAAAATTCAAAGAAGCAACAGAAGCATACGATGTGCTCCGTGACCCAGAGAAACGCCAACGCTATGATCAGTTTGGTTTTGACGGATTAAGCGGAGCAGGAGGATTCAATGCCCAGAACATGAACATGGATGACATCTTCTCCATGTTCGGTGATTTGTTTGAAGGAATGGGCTTCGGAGGGGGCTTCAGTGGATTTGGCGGTTTTGGTGGAGGTGGCACTCGCAACAGCAAACCTGTCTACAAAGGTCAGGATCAACGATTGAGAGTTGACCTGACCCTCAACGAAATCGTCAACGGAACCACCAAGAAATTCAAGCTGAAGAAGCATGTGACATGTTCACATTGTCACGGAAGTGGTTCTGAAGACGGCAATTCGTCTACCTGTCCAACTTGTAAAGGTTCAGGCTATGTGATTAAGACCCAGCAGAGCTTCCTTGGCATGATGCGTACCCAGGCAGTATGTCCTGAATGTCGCGGAGAAGGTACCGTGATTAAGAACAAATGTACGGAATGTGGAGGTGAAGGAATTGTGATGGGAGAAGAAATCGTAGAGGTGAACTTCCCGGCAGGACTGGCAAACGACATGGTGCTGAATGTTCCAGGAAAAGGTGGAGCAGGTCGCAGAAACGGTGTAAACGGAGATTTGCAGATCATTATCCACGAACTGGAAGACAATACGTTGGTGCGTGACGGAAACGATTTGGTTTATAACCTGATTCTGCCAATACCTACAGCCATCCTTGGAGGTACGGTGGAAGTACCAACCGTAGAAGGTAAAGCCAAAATTACCATCACTCCAGGTACACAGCCAGGAACCGTATTGCGTCTGAGAGGCAAAGGCATTCCACAAGTACAGGGATATAACAAAGGACAAAAAGGTGATGAGGTCATCAATATAAGTGTCTACATGCCCGAGACCTTGAACAAGGAGGAGAAGGAAATGGTGCAGAAGTTGGCAGAAAGTGAGAACTTCAAACCAACTGACAGCATCAAAGAGAAACTCATGCGAAAGTTCAAAGCGATATTTGATTGATATGTCCACATACGAAGAATACACAGAATACCTGTTTTCTCAAGTTCCGATGTTTCAGAATGTAGGAAGCGATGCGTACAAAGAAGGACTTGAGAACACACATATTCTGGATGAGCATTTTGGACATCAACATACGAAATTCCACACTATTCACATTGCGGGAACAAACGGAAAAGGCTCGTGTTCACATACGATTGCTTCCATTCTGCAAGAGGCCGGCTATAAGGTTGGCCTTTTCACGTCGCCCCATCTGACAGATTTCAGGGAACGTATCCGTGTGAATGGGGAGATGATATCCAAACAGTATGTCATGGACTTCGTCGACAACGAACGACAGTTCTTCGAACCCCTCCACCCTACCTTCTTTGAACTCACCACAGCGATGGCGTTCAAGTATTTCGCAGAACAGAAGGTGGATGTGGCAGTCGTAGAAGTAGGACTGGGCGGACGACTGGATTGCACCAACATCATCACGCCAGACATCAGTATCATCACCAACATCAGCTTTGACCACGTGCAATATCTAGGAGACACGCTCGCCAAGATTGCAGGAGAAAAAGCAGGTATCATCAAACCTGGAGTGCCAGTCATCATCGGTGAGACCCAACCTGAAACGGCTCCTGTATTCACACAGAAAGCCCAAGAGCAACAGACAAAGATCTACTTTGCGGATAAGTATCAGCCCGATAGAACCTATCAATACGAACTCAAGGGACTGTATCAGAGCAAGAATATGAGAACGGTGCTTTGCGCCATTTCCAAACTCACCCAGCAAGGCTACCACATCAGCTCGGAACAGCTACAAAACGGATTGCTGCACGTAACACACAATACAGGATTAAGAGGCAGATGGCAAATTGTGCATCACTCCCCTACTGTGATTTGCGATACCGGGCATAATGTAGGAGGTATCACCTATACTGCCCAACAACTACAGGAGCAGGAATGCAAAACTCTCCGTATCGTATTCGGAATGGTGAGCGACAAAGATGTGAACAGCGTACTCGAACTGATGCCGAAGAATGCCATTTACTATTTCTGCCAAGCAAGCGTAAAACGCGCAATGCCACATCAGCAATTAAAAAAACTGGCAAGACAACACGGTCTTCACGGTAATTCATATAAAACGGTTGAAAATGCCTATAAAAAAGCACAAAGTCAGGCAAACCCTCAAGATTGCATTTTTGTTGGCGGAAGTACATTCGTAGTTGCAGATTTCCTTAGTTATGAAGAAAAAAACAACAAATTATGAATAATCATTGCCAAATAATTTGCATATTTGAAAAAAAAGAGTTTTATTTGCAATAAATTCATTTACTAACAATAAATCCTTTCTCAAATGAGTGAAAATATAACAAAAAACCTCTCAGGTCTGAAAAGAGAAGATTTCCAAGCAGAAATCCAAGGAAAGAAAACAGATTTGTTCATTTTACGCAACAATAAAGGATACGAAGTTGCAATAACCAACTACGGTGGTGCAATGGTAGCAATCATGGTGCCCGACCGGAACGGAAAAGTAGCAAATGTCATTATGGGTCACGACAACATCAACGATGTTGTAAACAAACCCGAGCCGTTCCTCAGTACGTTGATTGGACGTTATGGCAACCGTATCTGCAACGGGCGTTTCTCGCTTGATGGCGTGGAATATACCTTAGCACTCAACAACGGACCTAATTCCCTTCATGGTGGCCCCACAGGCTTCCATGCAAGAGTCTGGGATGCAAAACAAATTGATGCACAGACCTTAGAGTTGCATTATGTTGCAGCTGATATGGAAGAAGGATTTCCAGGCAAACTGGATGTGACTGTCATCTATCAGTTCAACGATGATAACGCATTAGTAATCGATTACAAGGCTACAACAGACAAGAAGACTGTAATCAACCTTACAAACCACGGTTATTTTGCTTTAGCTGGTATTGCTGACCCAACACCGGTAATTGACGACCTGATTTGTGAAATCAATGCAGACCATTTCATTCCTATCGATGAAACTGCAATTCCACTTGGCCCGATTGCCTCTGTTGAAGGTACTCCATTCGACTTCCGCAAACCGAAGCCAGTAGGTCAGGATATTGATGCAGATGACATCCAAATTAAGAACGGAGCAGGTTATGACCACTGCTATGTACTTAATAAGAAAGAGGTAGGCGAACTCAGTTTTGCTGCAAAGATTACAGAACCACATTCTGGTAGAACAATGGAAGTATATACGACAGAACCAGGCGTTCAGTGCTATTCAGACAACTGGGGTTCTGGCCAGAAAGGTACTCACGGAGCTACCTATCCACGTCGTAGTGCCATTTGCTTCGAGGCACAACACTTCCCCGACAGTCCAAACCGTCCATACTACCCTTCTGTCGTTTTATGTCCGGGCGAGACTTACACACAAAAGACAATTTATAAATTCGGAACAGATAATTAACTCTTAAACACTAAAGATATGAGACTAACTATTGATGACGTAAGAAGCCGTTTCATCAAGCATTTCGATGGAACTACAGGCACAATTTATGCTGCAC